>JAPKEI010000030.1 GCA_028872685.1 Verrucomicrobiota bacterium
ACGAGGTTGGCGAGCATCGCAGCGATCAGCCAGCCCCAGCCGAGCACGGGATTGATGTGTTGGTTGATAGCTTGGAAGGGGCTCTTGCCGGTGGATAAGGTGACATAACCAATTACCGAAAGCATTAGCACCCCGAAGATCATCATGAGCGGCTGCAGCCAAAGCAACTGCGTGCCGCCGATGACGCCAAGGTACAGGCTGCCCGCTAGCGATCCGCCGCCCAACGTAATGGCGCCCTGTAGCCAGCCGGGGCCGGAGAGCTTGGTGTAGGTTTTTATTTTCTTGGAGGTGGAAGCGTTTTCAACACTCGTTAGCAATTCCTTCTCCTGGGCAAGTGAATCGTTTTCTTCGCTCATAAGCTGGGAAGATAGAACGGTTTTTTTAAGCGGATTGGAAGCTTGAATTGAACTGCTCTGACAGTACGTTAACGCGTCTTCGCAAAATCGAAGCACATCAAATGCGTCTCGCTGCGGAGATACACGCGCCGGTCGGCCATCGCGGGGGCGGCCCAGCAGGGGGGGCGGAGTTGGGGTACTTGGTAAGCGGCAAGCTCAGTTGGCTTTTTTGCGTTGAGGGCGAAGATGCCGAGCTTACCGGTTTCACCGAGTACGATGAGTTTGCCGTCGGCTTGGATCAAGGAGCCGCGACCGTACTTGTTCGTCGGCGGGCCGTATTTGTTCCATGCCTCATCCTGATCCCAGAGGATTTTGCCGGTGGCAAACGTGACGCAACGAAAACGGCCATCCGGCTCGTTGCGGCCGCTGAAGGCGTAAAGGTTGCCTTCGTGCACAATGGGCGTCATCCAATGCAAGCCGATCACTTCTTCGTGGCGGCGGTCTTTTGTGCGGCGTTTGAGAGTGCTCCAAACTTCACTATAGCCGCTGAGGTCGGGCTTGATTTTGAGTACGAAAGCGCCTTCGCCGTAATAGGCCGAAGAACAAAAAACCTGATCGCCGATGACGACGGGGTTGGAGGCGTTCACCGATTCGTTGGAGCGCGCGCGGAACCATCGTTTGAAATGGACCTTGCCGGTTTTGGGATCGAGCGCCACGAGGCCCTGTCGCATCAGGCAAAAAGCCACGCGCTTGCCATGCACGGTGGCGATGATGGGCGAAGCGTAGCTGGCAAGTTTTTCCGCACCGAGCCAATCCATCAAAGGCTCGCCGGGCCAGCCAAGCTTCGGAGTTTTGTGCCAAATGGTTTTCCCTACGCTTTGCCAGACGGTTTTGCCAGTTTGGGCGTTGAAAGCGACCATCCCGCTTTCGGGTTGGCCGCCGACCATCGTGAGTAGGAGATTTCCCTCGAGCACAGGGGTACTGCCGACACCGAAGAAATTGGTGTTCACTTTGAAATCCTTGTGCGTGTCGCGCCGCCAGATTTGTTTGCCCGTTTTGAGGTCGAGGCACAGCAACACGCCTTCCGCACCGAAGGTGTAGCAACGATCCTTAGTGAGCAACGGTGCGCAGCGCGGGCCGTTGTTGTAGCCGTAGGGGTCCTCGTACGTGGTAGGGTAAGCGTGCCGCCAAATGAGTTTACCGGTTTTCGCATCGAGACAATCGATGGCCTCTACGTCGAGATGCCTGGCGATGGCCTTTGGCCATTCAATGAACCCGCGTCGCCGTGTGGTTTGGATTGCCGCTTTGAGGCTGGCGTCGGTGAGGCGCTCTTTGGCTTTTAGCGCGGCGAGTTCACCGTTGATGTGTTTGATAACCAATGCGGGAGTGTCAGTTTCTTCCACTTTATATAATTTACTGACACGGTGGAACACCACCAGTTTACCATCGCGAATGGACGGTGCAGAATAGCCTGTGCCAATGCGGCGGGAAAAAATTTGTGGCGGGCCGCCTTTTGGAAACGCATCAAGGATGCCTTTTTCATTGGAAACATTATTGCCGGCGGGGCCGAGGAATCGCGGCCAGTCATCCGCGGGTGCGGCGGCGCACAACAGTAATAGTACCGCAAAGGCGTTTTTCAAAATCCGACGCCTTTGGTTTTGGTGCGGATACGGCATAGATAGCTGTCGGCGGTGAGATAGAGAGTGTGGCCGTCGTTGCCCCAGGCGACATTGGCAATGCGCGTGCCGGTGGCGAGGGTGCCGAGGTGCTGGCCGGTGGGGGAAATAATCAAGACGCCTCCAGGCCCAGTGGCAAAGAGGTTGCCGCGCTGGTCGAGTTTGAGGCCATCGCAACCGCCGCGCGCTCCAGCGGCGCGCAGTCCGGCGGGATCAAAAAATATCCGACGATTAGCCACGGTGCCATCGCCCTGAACATCGAAGGCGTGGATGCGGGTTTGAGGGCCGCTTTCAGCGACGTACAAAATGGATTCATCGGGGGAGAAGGCGATGCCATTGGGGAATTTGATTTTGTCTGTGAGCAGGGTCACTTTGCCGGATTTGCTAAGCCGGAAGACCCCTTGAAAAGCCAGTTCCTTGGCGGGGTCTTTTAGGTTTTTCGGAAGGCCATAGGGCGGGTCAGTGAAATACAAATCTCCACTTTTGTTGAAGCAACCGTCGTTCGGACTGTTGAAGCGCTTGCCTTCGAATCTGTCGGCCAGCGTTTCGTATTCGGGCCGTGGATTGTCTAGCGAATTGCCGTGGCGCGCAATGCGGCGGTCGCCATGTTGGCACAGCACCAACCGGCCCAACTCATCGAGCAGCAGCCCATTAGAGCCTGGCTCGCCGATGCGCGGCACGAGGCCGGTGTAGCCGCTGGGATGCAGAAATTCCTCAAGGCCACCTTGCTCACTCCACTTGTAAATTTTATTGGGCGGGATGTCTGAAAACAACAGAAACTCGTGCCCTTGCTTGGTGCGCACCCATACGGGCCCCTCGGACCAGTCAAAGCCATCGGCGAGTTGCTCGATTTTTGCATCGCGTGCGATGAGTCGATCCAGTGTGGGATCCAGCCGTTTGATTGTACCGATGCTCGGGTGGAGGGTTTCGGGCAAAATCGCGCTGGATTGGGTGGGAGTGTCGGGGTTTTTCTCCGGCGAGTTGCAGGCGGCAAAAGTGAACAGGCCAATGGAGAGGGTACTTCGAAGGGCGGTTTTGAAAATGTATTTCATGAATGGAGTAACGGTACCGAGATGATGGACGCGCGCAAGCTCTGTTCTATTCGCCTATTTGGAAACATGCGAGCTGCCGACCGTTGCGGACATAGAGTTTACCGTTGGCGAGGGCGGGATAGGCGCGGACGGTGGCGCCCATCAGCTGGACGCGGTCGGTGACGCGGAAAAATTTCGGTGTGGCCGCGCTGCGCAGGAGTTCGCCGCGCTCGGTGAAAACGAGGAGTTCCGTGCCAGCGAGCATCACCGAGCCGGCGCGCAAACCGGGGAAGCCCCACTGGACTTTTCCGGTTTTCATTTCCACGCAGCGCAGTTCACAGCCGCGCTCTTGGCGTCCATGGAAGCCGTACAGAAATCCTTCGTGATGGACGACACTGGAGTAATGGCACGAAAGACTGGCGTCGCTGCTCCAAAGTGTCTTGAGTTTTTTGCCATCTGCAATATCGACGGTGAGCACGGTTGCGCCTTTGCTGTAGCTAGTGGAAATGAAAATGAGGTTGCCCGCCGCAACAGGGGTGCAGGCGTTGACGCTGGCGCGGATGGCGGGTTGCCACGGGTGAGTGAAATTCACCGCGCCATTGGCTGGATTGATGGAGGCTAAGCCGGCGCGCGTGAAGAAAAGCGCCTGCGGTTTTTGGTTGATCGTGGCGAGGATAGGGGAGGCGTAACTGGCCTCGGTTTGAGTGGATTTCCAGCGGAGCTTCCCGCTGGCGGCATCGAGCGCGATGATGCCGGCTTGGGGGCCGCCGATGTTGATGAGAATGTTTCTGCCACTGACGAGCGGCGCGCAGGCGAAGCCGAAGAAGCCTTTGCCAGCACCGAATGTTTTGCGGCAATCGATCGTCCAGTTGAGGAGTCCAGTGCGGGCGTCGGTGCTTTTGGCAATGCCATTTGCGCCGAGGGTGTACACGTTGCCGTTGTGCACGGTTGGCACGGCGCGCGGGCCGTTGTCGAAGCCGAATTGATCCACGTAAGCGGCATCTGTAATGCTTTTCCAAATCACCGTTCCGTTGCCGGCGTCCACGCACTCGAGGATTTCTTTTTCTTTTTGGCGATGGAATAGGTAGAGCTTTCCGTTGGCCACGGCGGGCCCGGCGAAGCCCGCGCCGATGTTGTTTTTCCAAATCAATTTTGGGCCATCGGCGGGCCATTTCGGGAGTGCTTTGCCTTGGTAAGAGCCATCGCGCCGCGGGCCAAGAAATTGCGGCCAATCTTCGGCGCAGAGAATTCCCGTGAACAGGAATGAAAGGAGGAAGGCGTGTTGCATCGGTGGAGTTTCGAGCTCGGCTGGGTTTAAGTCCACATCAAAACCATCGCGGCGATCAGCCCCAAACCTACGAGCCACCAAAACCAATGGAGGCCTTGGGGGATGACTTCGGGTTCGTTCTCTCCAAATTCGCGTGCGACGAATTCGTCGTAATCGAACTCTTCATCAGGATCTTCGCATTCGGGATCGGCCCAGCCGGTGGTTTCGTCCGCGCCACATTCGGGGCAGGCGGCGGCGCGCGGTGGAATGGCAACACCGCAGTTTTCGCAGTAGTCAGGTGTCTGAGAATGCGTGGCGGGCATTAGCCCATGCCGGCGTATTCTTCGTCGGTCTTGAGATCCATGCCCATTAGCACGTAGTCGTGGTTGATGGCTTGCATGTCCTGCACGTATTCCTCGAGCTTGACGAGGTGGGTGAAGCCGAGGAGGGCAAACATTTTCTGGGCGCCCTCTTGTTTGTCGATAAACTCGGCCTCAACTTTTTGCAGGCCTGCCATGCGGCCGATGTCGACGAGTTCCTGGACGAGTTTGCCAGCGATGCCTTTTTGGCGGTACTTGGGCAGCACACTGTAGCTGATACGGCCGATGTGGCGTTTCCAGCCGCCTTTGTTTTGGTGCAGCGTAGCGACAGCGATGACTTTGCCTTCGTCGAGTGCGAGCAACGGGAGGTTTACATTAAGATCGATATTATCGCACCAGCCTTGGGTCACATCGGGATCGGTGACGCGGTGTTTGAAAAACATCAGCTCCGGCGCGGGCAAACTTTTGAAGAAGCCGAGCAGGGTTTTGGAGTCGGTGGATTCAATGGGGCGGATTTGGAGTTTCACTCCGTCATCGCTGGTGAAGATTGGGGCGACTTCTTTCAGTGCCAATTCAAAAGACATAATTCAATAACAGGTTGGTTGGCGCGGCGGGCCGCGTGTTGGGTTATTCGGATTCCGAGGTTTCCGGGAATAGTTCCCCGGTAATCCCGGCGGTGGCGGTGAACACTTCCGGCTTTACGGCGGCTGGATTGAGGCTCCAGCGCGCGGCGAGGCGTCCGATATTCTCCGTGTTCACATTTAGCCGACTCATCGACTGGTAGTCCAGTTCCTCGACAACGCGGCCGTAGGGATGGCATTCCATTCCCAAAAGTTTTTCCTCAGCAGTGAAGGTGCCTTGGTTCCAAAGTGTTTCGCCAAACCACGCATAGGCGCGCTCGATGCGGCCGGTGTGGGCGCGCACCCAACAGTGATGGCTCAACGCGCGGTTGAGGCTGAAGTACTGCACGTGCCCGAGGTGTTTGCTGATGTGGTTGAGGAAATGGAAACAAAAATCCACATCCTCTTCCGGCGCGGGCAACGCAGGACCGACCACCAGAATCCAGCCGTTCACCGGTGGTGAAATAAAGAGATGCTCCACGCCGGCAATTTGAAACCCATCCTGCCACGTACAACGCTGTGGGTTGCTGAGGCCGAGGGTTTCCTGCACAGAAGCGATGTTGCCCGTGCGGATGGCCATCCATCGTTCAGGGAGATTAAGACTGGAGGGCATCATTTGCTCGAAGGGCGGACGCTCAAGTGCGCGGTCTTTTTGCATCTGTTTCATTTGCCGACGCGCCATAAAATAAAACATCCCCGCTACCAAAAGGATGCCGAGAAACAAACCCAACATGATGAGTGCCACCCAATCTAAAGGGCTGTCGCTGGCGGGAGACGACAATGCGCCTAGCGCGCCCAGCGGGGCGTAAGGGAGTGGTTGCACGCGGGGATGATACAGAATCGGCGGCAAAGTTCAATCCCAAATAGCTTGCGAGGATTGCCCGAAAACGCTTTGATTCCCCCAACAAATCACGATGAAAAAGGCAATATACAGCGTTTTACTCATCGGCCATTTCAAAAAGCAACCGAGCAAGCGCGTCACCAAGCCCTCAGCAACAACCCCGAAATGTTCCCAGGCAAAACCCATCCCAACGCCGCCGGGACAAAGCTAATGGCCCAGACGATTCGGGCGGCATTGACCAAAAAACAAAAATAATATGATACAAAAAGTTTTCTTACTGCTCGTTGGTGTTCTTGTCTTTGAGGCTCCAGCCGCGCCGCTCCCACTGTTCCAGCTCAAAGATGGCGACCGCGTGGCGTTCCTGGGCGACACGCTCATTGAGCGTATGCAGGAATTTAATCATCTCGAGCTGCGACTCACCACAGCTTGGCTGAAGCGGAACATTATTTTCCGGAACATCGGTTGGAGTGGTGACACGCCGCGCGGGGTTTCGCGTGCGGGGTTGTCGCTGTTGCAAGCAGGGCGTGAGCCCGACGGTGAAGGGTGGAAGCAGTTGCAAAAACAAATTGAGTTAGTAAAGCCGACAGTGGTTTTTCTAGGGTACGGAATGGCCTGTTCGTTTGAAAATCAATCCGAACAATTCATTCGAGATATGCGCGCGCTCAAAGTTGCCATCCGGAAATCCGCCGGCGGGCCGGTGCGTTTTGTTGTGCTCTCCTCGTTGCGCCACGAACAGCTTGCCGGCGGACTACCCAATCCCGCCGCGCACAACCGCCAACTTGCCGCTTACACAAAGGCATTGAATGCGATGGCCGAAGTTGACGGGGATTATTTTGTATCACTCTTTAAAGAAAGCGACCCCAAACCGCGCCTCACGCAAAATGGCATCCACGCCCACGATGCGGGCTATCGCCACATTGCCGCCGAGATTTGCCGGCAACTGAAAATACCGACGCACCCGCGATTGGCCACCCCACAAGCGAACGCATTGCGCGAAATCATCCGGCGCAAGAATAAACTCTTCTTCGACCGCTCGCGACCACAGAATATGGCGTACATTTTTGGCTTCCGCAAACATGAGCAGGGGAACAACGCCGTGGAAATTCCCAAGTTCGACCCACTTGTCGCCGCCAAGGAAAAGGAAATCTCCGCCCGCCGCGACTTGCCGCCGTTGAAAAACCAGCCGCCCGTAAAAGCCGTCGCAGCACCAGCGAAACTCGCGCCCTTCACGCCGCAGAAGCTTCCCGATTTCGACACGATGGAAGGCATCGAGATAAATCTCTTCGCCGAGAACCCTTCTCTCGCCAAGCCCATCCAAATGAACTTCGATCCCCAAGGCCGCTTGTGGGTCGCCACTTCATCCGTCTATCCGCAGGTGAAGCCCGGCCAAGTCGCCGATGACAAAATCATCGTGCTCGAGGACACCACCGGCGATGGTCGCGCGGACAAAACCACTGTCTTCGCCGATGGCCTTTTCATCCCCACCGGCATCGAGCCTGGCGACGGTGGCGCGTATGTCGCCCAAAGCACTCAACTCCTCCACCTCGCCGACACCAACGGCGATGGACGCGCCGACAAAAAGCGCATCGTCCTTTCCGGCTTCGGCACCGAGGACACCCATCACACACTGCACACCCTCCGCTGGGGCCACGACGGCCGCCTTTATTTTAATCAATCCATTTACATTCGCAGCCACGTCGAAACCCCGCACGGCGTCGTGCGCCTCAAGAGCGGCGGCATTTGGCATCTCCGCCCCGACACCCTCCGCGCCGGCATCGCCTATCGCGGCTGGTGCAATCCGTGGGGCCACCACTTCGACGACTTCGGCAACTCTTTCGTCACCGACGGTGCGGGCTACCAGGGCATCAGCTACGCCATCCCCGGCGCGATGCATTTCACCTACGCCGGCGCGCGCCGCATCATGGATAGCATCAGCCCCGGCAACTATCCCAAGTTCGCCGGCCTCGAGATTTTGAACAGCCCGCACTTCCCCAAAACTTTTCGCGGCGCAGCCATCACCTGTGACTTTCGCGCCCACCGTATCGTGCGTTTCACCCTCAGCGAAAACGGCGCCGGCTTTGCCGCCAAACACGAGGGCGATTTCATCCGCAGCAGCGCCACCAGCTTCCGCCCCATCGACGTCAAGCAAGGCCCCGACGGCGCGCTGTACATTGCCGACTGGTCCAACCCCATCATCCAACATGGCGAAGTCGACTTCCGTGACCCCCGCCGCGACAAAGTCCACGGTCGAATCTGGCGCGTTACTTTCAAAGGCCGCAAACTTTTGAAGTCGCGTAATTTCACCCGTTTGAAAAACACTGAACTTTTCGACGCGCTTCTCGTCAACAATGGCTTTGACCAATCCAAGGCCCGCCGCGTTTTGCACGAACGCGGTCGCGACATTTTGCCGGACCTCAAACAATGGCTCACCCGTCACAGCGAAAATGAAGTCGCCCAGCTCGAAACCTTGTGGCTGCACGAAGCGGTGGGTGAGGTAAACGCGTCTCTGCTGATGTTTGCCCTCGAGGCCAATGACGCCCGTGTGCGCGCTGCGGCCATGCGTGTGCTCGCGCACTGGCACGATCGGCTGAGCACCACGCAACTTCACGCTGCCGCCGGCATTCGCGACAAGCATCCGCGCGTGCGCCTCGAGGCCATGCGGGTTTATGCGGAGATGAAAAATTCCACCGTTGCGCATCAGTATGCAAAATACGCGTTGGAGGCATTGGATCAACCGGTTGATAAATTTATCGATTATGGACTCTGGCTTACCATGAATGATCTTGCAGAGCCGTTCGTGCGCGGCATGCAAAATGGAGCCCTTAATTTTAAGGACAAGACCAGTCATGCCGAATTTGCCCTGCGCTCACTTAAGCCCAGCCAAGGCGCCGCGCTCATCAGTAAGCTCGTGCATCAGCGTAAACTTCCCGCTGATGGCAAGGGCCCGCTCATCGAACTCGTCGGTGCCGCTGGTGGGCCGGGCGAGCTTGCTATTCTTTACAAGCAACTTCGTGAAGGGGGCTTTGAATCCGCCGTTTACCCTCGTGTGTTGTCCTCACTGGCACGTGCCGCTTATTTGCGCAACGTGCGTCCGGTCGGCGATTTAGCTGGGGTGGGTGACTATCTGAAAATCAACGATGATGCCACCCGCAACTTCGCCGTTCAACTCGCCGGCGCTTGGAAACGCGCCGAATTGGTCAAGCCACTCCTCGTCATCGCCGCCGAAGGTAGCGGTGTAGCCTTTGATAGCCTTGTACAGATCCGTGGTTCCCAAGCTCTGCAAGGCCTCAAGAAACTGGCCGGTGCCGACAAACCCATCGCCACACGCCAAGCTGCTGCGCGCGCATTGGGCGTGATAAATCTCAAGAGTTCGCTGGCAGAAATCTTTGCTGTGCTCAAGGCCACGGAAGACGCGAATGCTGCGCTGGAGCTTTGGCGTGGATTACTTGGCGGACGCGGTGCGGGCAAATTGCTTGCCGGTGGCGTGGCCGGTGCAGGATTGCCAAAACCGATCGTGACGGTGGGTATCCGCGCCGCGCGCGAAGGGGGGCGCGATGAAAAAGCACTTGTGGCTGCGCTCGCGCTTTCGCAGAATATTTCACTGCTCACAAAGCAAATGACCGCTGCCGAACTCAAAACGCTGGCGGCGCGGGCGATGAAGGAGGGCGATCCGTTTGCGGGCGAGCGTGTGTATCGCCGGCCGGAGCTGGCCTGCACGGTGTGCCATGCCATCGGCGGGGCGGGGGGGAAAGTGGGGCCCGACTTCACTTCCATTGGCACCAGCGCGCAGCCGGATTATTTGATTGAATCTATTTTATATCCAAATCGAAAAATCAAAGAGGGCTATCATTCCGTGGTGGTGGAGACGAAGGACAACCGTTCGCTGGTTGGCGTGCAGGTCAGCGAAAGCGGCACGGAACTGGTGCTGCGCGATGCGGCTGACAAACTGGTGTCCATCCCGCGAAATCAAGTGAAGCGAAAAGTGAACGGCCAATCGCTCATGCCTCCCGCGCTTATTTTGAGTCTCACTGAAAAGGAACAACTCGATCTCTATTGTTTCCTCTCCGAGCTGGGCAAGGCTGGCCCCTTTGACGCCACGAAAACCGGCGTGGCCCGTACGTGGCGTTTACTGCCGGGCACACATCGCGTGGAGCAGTACGGAATTCACAAAATTGTGGAGGCAGATTTTGAAAAGAAATGGTCCAATCACGTCCTCGGCGCGGGCAATGGCGCGGGTTGGAAAATTTTACCCGCGCGTGTGAATGGTGATTTGCCCGCCACCGACATCGCGCAAACCGCCAGCGTGGGCCGCAACGTCGCTCTCGTCCACATCTTCGCCGGCACAAAGTTCGAAATACAAAAAACCGCCAACGCAGTTTTTTCGTTACCGGAAGGCACGAAGGCTGAGGCGTGGCTGAACGGCAAATCTCTGGGCAATGCGAATCGATTCACCCTCAAAGTCGCCGCCGGCAAACACCGCATCGTATTCCGCCTCGACGCCAAGGCTTTGCCGAAAGTGCTGCGGCTGGAATCAAAGGACGTGGTATTTTTGAACGACTAAAGTTCGACCACCGCTTTTTCCGCGTGTGACTTGAGGGCGGCTTGCCAGAGTTCGTGGCTTTGGACGGCTTCTTCGGGTGTGGCGCAGCCAAAGCGGGCGGCCAGTTTCCCGGCACGCTCGGCGGCGTAGGCGGCCCACATTTGGAGGTTGAGGTCGGGGAAGCCGGCTTCGAAGATTCCGCCGGTGATGACGGGGAAAGCCATCGCGTGGCCAAGGTCGATGCGGGTCCAACCGTCCTTTTCTTTTTCGTAAATAAAAATCGTGTTGGCGTCGCGGGTATTGTAGCGCACGCCGCCTTCGGTCCCGATGGCCTCGAAGTGCCACGAGTTGGTTTGGCCAGGGGCGAGGCGTTTTTGTTGGAGGCGCATGGGGACGGTTTGGTTGTCGATTTCCACATCGCAATTGAGGGTGGCGTTGTCCCACGTATCGCACTCGGCAGTGCCGCCTTGGCCGTCGGGGCGTTGGGCGAAGCCCTTTTGTAGTTGCGCGAAGACGCGCTGCGGTTTCCAGCCGAGGCGGAAGGGGATGTGGACGGTGTGCATTCCAAGGTCGCCCATCACGCCGATTTCGCCACAGGTTTTGGAATGGCGTTTCCAGTTGGCGGGTTTAGCGGTGTCGAGATCGCTGCTGTGTAAAAATCCGGAATGGATTTCGAGCACGCGACCGAGCGCGCCGGATTGGACGTAATCGATGGCGCGCTGTGCGCCGGGGGCGAATGGGAATTCCGAGCTGCAGCGCACAAAGTGGTCGGAAGCATTTGCAGCATCGCGAATGCGGCGGGCGGCGGCGAGGTCGATGCCGAAGGGTTTTTCCGCCAGCAAATCTTTGCCGGCGGCGAGCACGTCGCAGTAAAGTTTCTCGTGCAGATTATGCGGCACGGCGACGTAAACAACATCGACTTGGTCGCTGGCAAGCAGTTCGGCGTGGTCCTTGGTGCGGAGCTGCACAGTGGGCACTTGGGCGAACCACTCGAGCAAGTCCTCGCGCAAATCGCACACAGCAGTGAGTTCCGCACGCACGGGGAAATCCTGCAGCGCAAACCACCGCCCGAAGCACGAAGCTGCCTCGCGCCCCATCAATCCGCCACCAATAATGCCAACTCGCATGGGCGTAATTTACAATTTACGAATGACGATTGGCGATTTTATTCGCCGATCGGCTTCAGCGCGGCGGTGGCGACGTGGGCGGTGATGCCTGTTTCGCTTTGCACGATGGAGTAGCTGCCGGCCTTGCGCACGAGTTTGACGCGCGTGCCGGGCTTGAATTTGCCTTCCGGCGGGCGCGCTTGTTGTGGGCCGCCGAGGTAATAATGCACGCCGCCGAGGCCGGCGATGGTGTGGGTAAAGGGGCCCTTGGATTTTGCGCCATTGATTATTTTCTCGTTTGCGCGCCGTTTGTAAACCGCCTCCATCATCAAGACTTTGCGTTTGCCGGAGGTGTCGTACATATGAAAAGTCTTGGTGTTGGCGTCCTTGATTTCCGTGACTTGCAGGTAGATAGTCATTCGCTTTTTTATGGGGTCATAGGCTTTGCCGATCATCGTGTTGAGGTGGCCGTTCTTTTCACATTGACCCTCGGAGATGAGTAACATGCTTGCAACGGAATCGGTCCAGACGCCGGTGTAGTGTTTTTTGTGCGCTTCATAGCCGAGCACGCTGTGGCCGGTGAACTTCATGCCGGCAAAGGTGCCGGTGAAATCGCTGATAAGCCAAAAGCCGCCGGGTTGCATTCGGGCAATCTCCACGCCGGTGCCTTTCACAATTTGGCCGGGGGCGTGGTGCCTTTTTAATTTCACATCCCAAGTGCCGGCCATCATTTTTAAATGTTGGTGATGTTCGCTGGGTTTTTCTGTTTCCGGCGGTGCCTCTTGCGCGGACAAAACGCGCACGATCAGCAGGGCTAGGCACGCGGGAAGTGTTTTTAATGTGAGTGTTGACATGTGCCAACCCTGTCGTCTGAAGTGTCCGCACGCAAGCATTGTGCGGCGGCGTTATTGCGGTAGGAAGCGAATGGAAAGTGGGTACACCGCCAGCTCGCCTTTGGTGGCTTGATAGGTGGCGCGCAGGATGAGGATGAGGTTCAGGTACGTCCAAGCGCGCAGGCCGATGTGCCCCAGTGTGGTCACGGGGCCGAGAGGGATTTGTGTGAGAATGAACAGCGCCAAAAAATACACGGTCATCGAGATTTGGAAATTCAACGCCGCGCGTCCGTGGCGGTCTACGCTTCGCGAAGCTCCCTTGCGGATGAACCACACGATCAACGGTCCGATGACGTTCGCCAACGGGATGCCAACCACTAGCACCAACGGCGACAGGTGGCACAGCACCTCTCCTGTTCGTCCTTGCTGTTCGGTTTGTTCCACCGCGCAGATGTAGCCGCGCGCGGTGCCCAAGGCAAGCGCAACCGCTGCCGGTGGGCAACCGAGCATTGACTTTTCCGATAAAAAGCGTATTAGAAACCCAAGGAGGGTTGATATGAATAAAATTAGCAAATACCTAGTGGTGGGGTTGGCGGCAATATTTCTGCTGACGGAAAAAGCAAATGCAAATCCGGCGGGCTCCGGCAAGTCCGTGCCTGCCATCGTGGCCGACGTGGTGGTCTGTCGGCCATTGGGCCTATGCGCGTTGGTGGCGGGCAGCGCGTTTTATGTGGTGTCGCTGCCGTTTACGATCCCCGCGGGCGGGCAGGAGGAGGCCAAGCGCAACCTCGTGATGTACCCGTACCATTACACGTTCACCCGGCAGTTGGGTGAATTCCAAGATGAAGATTTATAAACTGATACTCATCGCAGCCGGCCCGTTACTCGGGCTGGCTGGAACGACCGTGGCGCAGGATGATCCTCCTGCGCCTGCGCCATTGGGCCCCGCCAAGAAACCCAGTCTGCTATACCAGCAGCTCAAGCGGGCCAACGTCGAGGGCATCGGTAAA
>JAPKEI010000364.1 GCA_028872685.1 Verrucomicrobiota bacterium
AGGGCTTTGCCGTTGGTGTTGAGGATTTGGAAATGTCGGATGACAGGACGGTTTGGCTGGACGTAGGTCCACACGGATTTTTTGGCGCGGTTGACTTCCACCAGTTGCGCCGTGGCACGGCCGGGTCGGTGGGTGGCAAAGACGAGGTTGCCGTTGGGCAGGCGTTGGATGCCTGAATGCAGATCCAACATTCGTGCCCCTTGAAAATCCTGATTGGTGAGCTTCCACGTTACCTTGCCCGCGCGGTCCACTTCGAGGATGCATTTGCCAGTGGTGCAGGCGATGAGCGTGCGTTGGTTGGCGAGCCGAATCGCGCAGGAGGGTTCGCCGTCGGTTTTCTTTTCCCAAACCACTTTGCCTTGGGCGTTGTATTCGCGCACCACTTTATCGGCGGGTTGTGGCACGAGATAATTGCCGTTGGCCAGCTTGCGCGCGGCGCCGATTTGTTGCAGCGGATCTTTGGCGGTGGTTTGTAAAGTGATTTCAACAAGTGTGCGTCCTTTGGTATCCACCTCCATCACGCATGGCTTAGAGCCGCCTTCGGCGATGAGATATCGGCCTTCGGCGATTTGCTGGGAGGTGTTCACGGTTTTTTGTTTACCGCGATATTCAAACTGCACGCGGCCTCCTCGGGTGACTTCCACCACACCGCCGCCATAATTTTTCCCGTGAGCCAACACGAGCAACAAATTTCCATTCGGGAGCATCCAGCCATCGCGCGTGGGGCGCGGGTAACGCCAGACGACGCGGTCGGTATGGGAGACAATGTAGGTTTCCGCGCCAGTCGCGAGAAACGCGTGGCGGACGCCGTGCGCGGATTGTTGGGCGGCTGGGGCGGAATAAAAAACGCCCCCCACCATCAATCCCGCAATGAGGATATGGCTTGGACGCATAGGAGGTTACACGTGCGTTGGGACGGAGGAACTTAGTGGCAAAAAGGAAGTTGTCGACCCCTTTTTTCGCAAAGATACGTACACGGACTAAAGCCGGCCCGGTTCGCGGCGCCCTTTGCCTTTTCGGTTGGAATCACCCAATTCGCCCCGCATGGATTCGCCCAGAGCCCGCAGTTTTGAGACAATCCCGGGGTGTTTAGCTTGCACGTCCGTGGTTTCGCCAATGTCATTTTCCAAATCAAACAGCGCGAGGCCGATTTTAGCGGAGCTATAGCGGGTGGGAATGCCGTCCTTGCCGCCGGGCTTATCGGCCATCGTTCGGTAACCGTGCGGAAAATGCAGTTTCCATTTCCCCATCCGAACTGCCTGCAATTGGCGCCCATAATAAAAGTAATAGGCCTCCTGCGGGCTCTTTTCATTTTTTCCGGTGATGAGGTTGAGAATACTTTTGCCGTCGATGGTTTGCTTCGGAAGTTTTGCGCCAATCAATTCCGCCACCGTGGGCAAAATATCAATCGTCATCGCGGGCGTTTTGCAAACGCTGTCGGCGGGCACCGTGCCGGGCCACCACATCAGCGTGCTCTCGCGGCAGCCACCGTCGAACATTGTTCCTTTGCCCTCGCGCAACGGGGAGGCCGAGCCGGCGTGGTCGCCGTAGTTCAGCCACGGGCCGTTGTCGGCGGTGAAAATGACGAGCGTGTTTTTGTCCAGCTTATGCTTGCGCAGTGCGCCGAGGATCTGGCCCACGCTCCAGTCTACTTCCATCATTACGTCGCCAAACAAACCGGCTTTGCTTTTGCCTCTGAATTTATCGGAAACATAAAGCGGTACGTGCACCATAGAATGTGGCACGTAGAGAAAAAATGGCCGCGCTTTATTTTTCTCGATGAAGGCCACCGCGCGTTCGGTGTATTGCGTGGTGAGCTGTTCCTGATCTTTGCCGGTGACGCGCGGGTTGATGACCGCGTTCCCATCGATCAGAGGCAGGTGCGCCCAACGTTTCAGTCGCTCTTTCATCGGTAAATGCAGCACTCCAGGATGATACGGCCACATATCATTGGAGTACGGCAGGCCAAAGTAATCATCAAAGCCGTGCTGCATTGGCAGGAATTTTTTATGATGGCCTAGGTGCCACTTGCCGTAGCACGCGGTGGCGTAATTTTTCTGTTTGCAGAGTTCGGCGATTGTCATCTCATCTGCATTGATACCGTGCTGTGACTTGGGGCCGAGCGCGCCGAGAATGCCCACGCGCACATTGTAACAGCCGGTGAGTAGCCCTGCACGTGACGCGCTGCATACGGCCTGCGTCACATAAAAATCCGTGAACTTTCGTCCCTCTTTCGCCATGCGGTCGAGGTGGGGAGTGGGGTAGGCTTTGGCGCCGAAAGGCCCGATGTCCGCGTAGCCCATGTCATCAATGAAAATGATGACAACGTTGGTGGGGGGCTTGCGGGTTTCAGCCGGAAGCGAGAACGTGAGCAATGTGATGAGGGTAAAAAGTAGAGTGCGCATAATCCGTAGAGGGTTACGCGGAGGGTAACGAGTGGTGGGAAAGTGTCAACGTAGAGACGCGCGCTTTTTCTTGCCGCCGCTGGAGCGGGAGCGGGCGGCGGCGGCCTCGGTTACGGAGGCGCGCGCAGCATCAGCAGCAGCCTTGCGATGGCGCTCGGCCTCATTCTGCTCGGCCTTGTGCTTGAGGCCCTGTAATGCTGCCAAGCCAATGCAGCAGCCGACCAGCAAGGTGAATTCCCAATCCATGCCTGCCAGTCGCGCGGTATACATCATGCCGATCGTGGCGAAGGCAGCCAGAATGGAGGAGTTGGCGTTCAGGTCGAAA
>JAPKEI010000031.1 GCA_028872685.1 Verrucomicrobiota bacterium
CAGCCACCGGTTTTTTTACTGCCTCGCAGGAAACTTGCACCGCGCCATCCGCGTTCACAGTCGCGGTGGCCCAATGGAATTTTTTATCCGCACCCGCCAACGCGAAACCACTCAACAGCCGCGCTTCTTTTGCCTGCAAACCGGCCGCGTGTTTGAATTTTACGATCACTGTCGAGCCCTGCACAGCGTGCGAGTCATACATTGACCCCGTCGCGATAATATCAGCCTTTCCGTAAAACTCCGCCAGTGCCCAATGCGCCAGGCGCGCGCCGGCGTCTTGTTTGTTTTTCGGATGGATGTCCTTCGCATCGCCGATGTCGATGGTGGTGGCCATGCCGGTGTTCGGCAACGCGAGCGTGCCGGCCATGCTCTCGCGCATGTGCGCCCAGGCGCTGACGGCGTTAGGGTCATCGTTGCGCGTTTTAAAATTGGGCAGTTGCACCCACAGGAACGGGAAGTCGCCCTGCCCCCAGCGCCGGCGCCAATCCTTAATCATCAACGGCAATTGATGCGCGTAGAGTTTGGAGCTGTCTACCGTGCGCGCATTGCGTTCACCTTGATACCAAATCGCGCCGCGAATGCCGTAAGGAAGTATCGGCGCAATCATGCCATTGAACAAATTGGCCGGTTTGTTGCGGTCGGCCTTGGGTTTGCTTTTCCACTGGGCGAAAACAGGCGCGAGTTTTTTGTCGCCAGCTTGCACGTCAAGACTCGTCCACGCCTCCACCGCCGTGCCGCCCCAACTCGAATGTATGATGCCCACCGGTACGTTTAATTTCTGATGCAACGCGCGCGCGAAAAAATACGCTGTGCCGGAAAACCCATTTACCGTTTCCGGCGAACACACCGCCCACGTGCCGGCGCAATCTGTTTGCGGCTCGAGGTGCGCGCGGCGTTCCGTGGTGAACATCCGAATGGCCGGAAACTTCGCCGCCGCCTTTTCCTGTGCCGCATCGCGACAACGCCCCACCGTCATCGCCATGTTCGATTGCCCCGAGGCCAACCAAACCTCACCCACAAGCACGTCTTTTATAATAACTGTATTGTTGCCCTTCACCGTCAACGAGCCCTTCACGGTGGCATCATTGATGGCATCCAGTCGCACCATCCATTTGCCGTTTTTTCCAGCAGTGGCGGTTTTGCTTTGGCCGGCAAACTGCACCGTAACCTTCTCGCCCGTATCCGCCCAGCCCCACACGGGAGCCACGGCCCCGCGCTGCAAAACCATATGGTCGCTGAAAATCGCTGGGAGTTTCACATCCGCCCGCGCGGTAAACGCCACGAGGCCCAAAAGAAAAATCAACCGATGCATCCGGGAAGAATGCGGATTCCACTGCCATTGCGCAAGGAGCAAGCGGCTAGACGTCGCAAACCATCGCAGAGTGGCGCAGCGCGGCCACGGGGTCTTTCCACGTGGGGATGAATTCCTGCGCGACGAACCCCTTGTAGCCGGTGGCCACGATGGCGCGCATCACAGCGGGGTAATTGATCTCTTGCGTATCGTCTAGCTCGGCGCGGCCGGGATTGCCGGCGGTGTGATAATGTCCGATCAAGTCTTTGTATTGGCGAATCCGTCGAATGACATCGCCGTTCATAATTTGCACGTGGTACACGTCGAAGAGCAGTTTCATGCTAGGCGAATCCACTTTGCGAATGAGTTCGACACAGTGATCGACGTCTTCGCCAAAGTAACCGGGATGGCCTTTCATGGGATGACTGTCATCACGGGTGTTGAGGTGCTCGAGTACGAGCGTGATTTTCTTTTTTTCGGCGTATGGCATCACCGCCTTCCAAGCATCCACGCAATTCTTTGAGCCCGTCGCATCAGTAAGCCCTTTGCCGCGCATGCCGGTGAAAGTGATGACACTCTTCGTGCCAATTTTCGCCGCAAGGTCGATGCCTTTTTTGAGATTCTCAATAACAAGCTCGCGATTGGACGCCACGCACGGGCCTTTCTTAAAACCATGCCCGCCGCTCACTAGTGAAATCTTTAAGCCCATTTTGTGAATGGCCGGATAATCCTCCTTCGACACCCCTTCCATCGCCTCTAGTCCGATGGCCTTGCAATGCTTGGCCAACTCCAGCGCCGGCATCGGTTTGAAGCACCATCCCATCACCGACTGCCGAATCCGACCCTTGGTGATTATGAAATCAGAATCCACCTTGGCATCGGCATGGGCGTGAGCGGTAACTGTGGTCGCCAGCCCGAGGGCACCGGCTTTAAGAGCATTGCGTCGCGTGATGTGCATGGGGCAATTGTGCAGCGTTTCTAGCCATGCGCAAGTTAATCAAGTGAATGAATTACTCTTGCTAGTTTTGAATAGTAGAGCACGGTGGGCACGTCACAATAGAATACACATACAAACCATGAAAAAATCGATTATCATATTGGCTGCGGGAGCACTCCTCACCGCGGGTTGTCAAACTAACACCGGCAAAGGCGCCGGAATCGGTGCTGCTGTTGGCGGTATTCTCGGAGGCGTTATCGGCCATCAATCCGGGCGAGGCTTGGAAGGCGCAGCGGTCGGTGCAGCCGCAGGCGGCGCAGTGGGCGCAGCAACGGGTGCCGCGAAGGACGCCAAGGAGCGAAAGAATCCAACGCCTTAGTCATAAGTTTCGAACTTAGAAAGCACAAAGGGACTGCTATCTAGGAATACGCAGCCCCAATTGAGTCTGTGCTTCAAGAGGCGCATGACGAGTCCCAAGATGTAGCAGAGGGGGGAGTCGAGCTCCTTGGTCAAGATTCTAAAGACCGCCTCATACCATATGGATATCCTTTGCGGAAAAGCCACTTCTTTACTATGGGTGCCTGCCTTATTTGAGGCGACGAACTTTTTTATAACGCCGACTGGAATGCAGCAGTAATCTCCGACACCAGTAACACCCCGTTACTTCAGGATCTTTAAGGACAATTTTCTTACTGTGCCCTCAAATAATTTGTCGGCTGGATATCTGCCCACCGCCCCATTCGAATCCACGCCGACCTCCAAGCCATCAAGCGGCATATCTTGCATCGATCCAGGGGTCTTCCCTTCGGCCACGACCTTATCACCGACCTTTAATGTCACAGTGCCGTCCGTTTGTAATTCCGCAAATACTTTCACTTCTGATTTAGGAAAATCCTTATCCGCGACCAGCGAAGTGAGCTTGCCGCCGTGCCGTGTTACAAATCGCAACTTACCTTCCCACACATGCAGCGCCCATCCATGATTGGTGCCACCTTGGGCGATGATAACCCCATCATGACCCTTCGTCTCCACGGTGGCCATCACGGTAAATGCCCGATTTTGAACCATCGGAGCCTCTGATTGTGGCAGCTGATCACCCTGCTTGAGGGTAAAGTTTTTCTTCTTTGAGAACTTTGTTTTCTTCTTTGCCCCCCACGGCCACGGCTTGGCCAATGCCTTGAGTGCCCATTTCTCCCATTGAGCGGCCATTCCATTCATACGCGCTGATTCCTTCTCGGAAAGATTATTAAGTTCCGTGCGATCAGCCTCAATGTCATACAGTTCCCAAGCGCCATTGGCACCCTTGGCCACGAGCTTCCATTTGCCTTCGCGCATCGCGCGGTTGCCTTCATGCTCCCAAAAGATCGGCTCCTCGCGGGCAATATCCTTGCCATTAAAGGCTGCCACCAACGAAGTGCCCTGCATTGGCACAATCGGAGTGTCGCCCGCTTTGGCCGGATACGTTGCCTTACTCAGATCCACACAAGTCGCCATAAGATCAATCAGATGCCCAGGCTGATTTTCCAGCTTCCCTTGCCGGTTCGCGTCAATGCCCTTTGGCCAGTGTGCAATGAGTGGAGAACTGATGCCGCCCTCGTGTACCCAGTGCTTATACTCGCGAAAGGGCGTGTTACTAGCATTGGCCCACGAGAGGCCATAACCGTGGTAAGTATCGGATGCTCCAGTCATGACTTCAGAACCCTGCCTTACTACGCGGCCATCACGCGTGCGGCGTGGAATCATGTCAAACTGCAGATCGCCTTTACCCATGGGCTTAAGCTTATCTGGATCCTTATCACGATACTGGATGCCGTTGCGGCGGCCCATGCCCTCGGCACAACCGCCGTTGTCGGCGAGGAACAGGACTAATGTGTTATCGTACTGACCAGTTTCCTTGAGAGCACTCACCACGCGGCCCATGCCCTGATCAAGGCTGTCCACCATTGCCCCATATGTTTCCATAAGGCGAATTTCCCATTCTTTGTTTTTGGCATCCTCCCAAGCCGGTGCCTTGCCATCGCGCGGTGTCATTTTCCATTTCGGATCAATGAGCCCCATCTTCTGCTGGCGCGCATACCGAGCCTTACGCATGGCATCCCAGCCGGCATCGTATTTCCCTTTGTACTTTGCAATATCCTTTTCCTTCGCGTGCATTGGCCAGTGCGGCGCGGTATAGGCCACATAAATAAAGAAAGGGTCCTCGCCCTTGTGCTCCTTGATGTAACGCACGGCGTGGTCGCTGATGGCATCGGTGTAATAATATTCATCAGGCTGGTATTCCTTATCGGTGAGCGGTGAAACCTGTGTGTTTTCGCGTGTGAGAGAATTGGGGTCAAAAAAACTGCCCGCACCATGGATGGTACCATAAAACCGATCAAACCCGCGCTGACGAGGCCAGTTGTGTTTGGGTCCATCAGGACGAACGTGCGGGGTCACATGCCATTTGCCAGCCATGTAGGTGGAGTAGCCCGCACTCTGCATCACTTCAGCAATCGTACGCACGTTTTTGCCTAGGTCACCTTGATAGCCGGGGAGGTTGCGGCTACCCATCATATGTCCGATACCGGCCTGATGCGCATACACTCCAGTAAGCAAGGTCGCACGCGTAGGACAGCAGCGGCCCGTGTTGTAGAATTGAGTAAACCGCACGCCACTACCGGCGAGCGCATCGAGGTTGGGCGTTTTGATTTCGCTGCCGTAACAACCAATATCGCTCCATCCCATGTCATCGGCCATGGCAATTATAATATTGGGACGCAGTGCTTTTGCCGCAGAAGTGGTTTGAGCAACAAGGCAAAGGCCAACAAGAAAAAGAGAGATGTGTTTCACCCCGTTATTTTGCCGGATGACGGGAATTGAAGCAAGCTGCATTGGGCTGGCCAAATCGGTGAACCCCGCGTATATTCCCCCGAACCATGAAGGTGCGCATAGAATATTGCGCGGCTTGAAATTACGAGCCGCAGGCCGTCAGTTTGGCGGACCAACTTTTGAAGCTGAAGCAACGCATTTCGTCATTGGAACTGGTCCCCGGTTCCGGCGGAGTGTTTGAGGTCACAGCGGATGACAAACTGGTGTATTCCAAGCGGGCCACGGGAACATTCCCGGAGCCCAACGCCGTGCTGCAGTCCATCCAGCGACTGTAGGCGGCGGCGCGTTGCCTCACCGCGCCGCGCTCGCGCGCGAAAATTTTCCCGGAGAGTGAAGGGTGCCTGGTGGTCCCCGCGGTCTTCAAAACCGTTGTCGGTTCGTGAACGGGCCGAGGTAGGTTCGATTCCTACCCTCTCCGCCAATTTTTATTTTCAAAATGAGTGATCCCATTCGCCTAACTCAATACAGCCATGGCGCCGGCTGCGGCTGCAAAATTTCGCCCAAGGTGCTAGACGAAATTTTGAGCTTCGCCGGCAAGGCCGCGCCCAGCGCGCGGTTGCTCGTCGGCAACGACTCCAAGGACGACGCTGCCGTGTTCGATCTCGGCAACGGCCAAGCCGTCATCAGCACCACGGATTTTTTTATGCCCATCGTGGACGATCCGTTCGACTTCGGCCAAATCGCTTCAGTGAACGCCATCAGCGATATCTACGCGATGGGCGGCACTCCGCTGATGGCCATTGCGGTGCTCGGTTGGCCGATTAAAAAACTGCCACCCGCCGTGGCTGGGCGCGTACTTGAGGGTAGCCGCGCCGCGTGCGAACGCGCCGGCATCCCGCTGGCGGGCGGCCACAGTATCGACGCGCCCGAACCAATTTTTGGTTTGGCGGTGACAGGCCAAGTAGCCGTAAGCGATTTGAAACGCAACGACGGCGCGGAAGTCGGCTGCGAATTATTTCTCACCAAACCCCTCGGCGTCGGCCTCGTGACCACCGCCCAAAAACGCGGCCTTGCCGACGACGACGACGTCCAACGCGCCATCGACCAAATGACCACGCTCAACCAAATCGGTAGTGCCCTCAGCACGTTGCCCGGCGTGAAGGCGATGACCGATGTGACCGGCTTTGGCCTGCTCGGCCACCTCACCGAGCTGTGCGAAGGTAGCGGCGTGAGCGCCGTCATCGACAGTGCCAAAGTGCCGCGTCTGCCGAACACCGATCATTATATTGCTGTAGACTGCGCCCCCGGTGGCACCGACCGCAATTTTGACAGCTACAGTCACCACATCAGCCCGCTCACCGACGCCCAACGTGCCCTCCTCTGCGACCCTCAAACCAGTGGCGGCCTGCTCGTCGCCGTGGCCGCCGATGGCCTCGAAGCATTTCACAAAGCCACTGCCGATTTGAAACTTGAATCCTTCGGCCAACTCACCGAGAGCACCGAAACACTCATCACCGTGAACTAATGCCCAGACCGAAGAACAAACTGCGCGCCATCCCCGGCGTGGACACGCTGCTCGAAGCGGTGGCCGACTGCCCCCTGCCCCGCCCGCTTGTGGTGGCGACCATTCGCGCGGAGTTGGCGTCGCTCCGCAAATCAGAAGCCATTCCCGAGCACGACGAAATTGTTTCCGGCTTGCGCCTGCGTTTGAAAGACCTTGCGTTGTCGCGGCTGCAACCAGTTATCAACGGCACCGGCGTAGTCGTCCACACCAACCTCGGCCGTGCGCCCATCGCGCCGCCGAACAACTCCGGCTACACCAATCTAGAAATCGACCTCGCCACCGGCCGCCGTGGCAAACGCGCCGCGTACGTCGAGCAATGCCTCGCCGAACTCTGCGGCGCGGAAGCTGCGATGGTGACGAATAATTGCGCTGCCGCACTCGTGCTCATCCTGCGGCATCTCACCACCGAGAAAAAAGAAGTCATCATATCGCGCGGTGAACTTGTGCAAATCGGCGGCGGCTTTCGCATCCCGGATGTACTCGAAACCAGCGATGCCATCCTACGCGAAGTCGGCACCACCAATCGTACCACGCTCGACGACTACGCCAAGGTCATCGGCAAAAACACCGGACTGCTGCTCAAAGTCCATCGCAGCAATTTTTTCATGGACGGCTTTGTTGCCGCGCCGGACCGGCGCGAACTGTCCACGCTCGCCCGAAAAAAACGCATCCCGTTCGTCGAAGACCTCGGCAGCGGTGTGTTGACCGACACCGAAAACTGGGCCGCCGACCATCACGAAACCACCCCGCGCGAGGTCATCAAGAGCGGCGCAGCCCTCGTATGCTTCAGCGGTGACAAACTGCTCGGCGGCCCGCAATCGGGAATCATCGCCGGCAAAGCCAAATACATCGCCGCACTGAAAAAACATCCCTTCTTCCGCGCGCTGCGCTGCGACAAACTCATCCTCAGCGCGCTGCAGCACGCCGCCGAAATTTATCTGCGCGGCGATGGCGAAACGCTTCCACTAAACCAAAGCCTCCGAGCCGACTCCAAACAACTCAAACGCCGCGCCACCAAACTGGCTAAAGCATTGGCCGTGTTGCCGATAACCGTCGCCGTGGCCGAAGGCGAATCACAAGTGGGTGGTGGCGCGTTGCCTCAAGCGACTCTCCCGAGCTTCACGCTCGACCTCGTGCCGGAAAATTTTAGCCTCAAAGACTTCGCCACGCGATTGCGCCGCGCGTCCACGCCAGTTATTGGTGTCATCAGCAACCAACGCTTTCGGCTCGATTTGCGAACCATTTTTCCCGAGCAAGAAAAACAACTGCTCCAATCCATCCACGAAACACTTCAGTGAAAACATTGCTGTCTCTTATCGCACTTTTTTTGACTGCCTCCACTTTTGCGGCGGACAAAACAATCGTAGGCGGTACGGACCATTTCGAATTGGTTTACGAAATGACGCTGCCCAAGATTACCGCCAAAGGCACGCTTTGGATTCCGCTTGCAAGCGCTGACGATTTTCAAAAAATCCAAAAACGCGCCATCATCTCGCCCGTGCCGTGGCACAAGACGCGCGATGCCTCCGGCGAAAATGAAATTCTCGTGCTGCAGCCCGCACCCGCCGACAGCGGAAAACGCATCACCATTCACTACCAAGTCACGCGCAAAGAAAAAGTAGCTCACGCCGAAGCCGGCAATCCGGCCCTGCATCTCAAAGCCGAAAAACTCGTGCCGCTCAACCCGCGTTTCACCGCCATTGCTAAGCGAATCACCGCGAAAGCAGCGGACGACCACGCGCGCGGCAAGGCGCTCTATGACCACGTACTCGCACATATGCGCTACGACAAAACCGGCAAGGGTTGGGGCCGCGGCGATGCCCTCTACGCCTGCGACGCGCACACCGGCAATTGCACCGATTTCCACGCATACTTCATTGCCTTATGTCGCGCGGCGAATATTCCCGCGCGCTTTGCCATTGGCTTCACCATTCCGGCGAACCGCGATGCGGGCGCGATTGGTGGCTACCATTGTTGGGCGGAATTTTTCACCGATGGCAAATGGATACCCGTGGACATTAGCGAAGCCGACAAACATCCCGAATTGGCCGAATACTATTTTGGTCATCACCCCGCAAATCGCCTCGAACTCAGCCGAGGGCGCGACATAATCGTGACCCCTGCGCCCAAGTCCGGCCCGTTCAATTATTTCTTCGGCCCGCATCTCGAGGTGAACGGAAACGAGGTGCCAGTGAAAGCCACATTTAAATTCGAGCGATTGCCCTTAAATCGATGACCCTCCGCCACGCCATCCTTGCCACTGCTGGTCACATTGACCACGGCAAGAGCGCGCTGGTAAAAGCGCTTACCGGCAATGACCCGGACCGCCTGCCAGAGGAGAAACTGCGCGGCATCACCATCGATCTTGGCTTTGCGCATCTTGAACTCCCCGGGCACAGCCTTGGCATCGTAGATGTTCCGGGCCATCAAGATTTTGTAAAAAATATGGTGGCCGGCGTGGGCGCGGTGGATCTCGCACTACTCGTGGTAGCGGCGGACGATGGCTGGATGCCGCAGACTGAAGAGCATTTGCAAATCCTCAGCTACCTCGGCGCAACGCGCGGCGTGGTGGCCCTTACCAAAGCCGATCTCGTGGATGACACCCGCGCGCGCGAAGAGGAAATCCGCCAGCAACTCCAAAATAGTCCATTGGCTGAGGCCTCTATCGTTCCGGTGTCCGCACATAACGGCATGGGCTTGGAAGAATTAAAAAACGCACTCGCAGCCGCAGCCGAAACCATGCCGCCGCACACTGATGACGGCCAACCGCGCCTTGCCGTTGATCGCGTGTTCACGTTGCAAGGCATCGGCACTGTGGTCACCGGCACACTCACCGGCGGCACGATGAGCAAAGGCGACACGGTCACCGCACATCCGCCCGGGCGCGACACGCGCATCCGCACGCTGCAATCGCACAACCGCGCGCAGGACACCGCGCAACCCGGCACACGCACCGCCCTAAATCTCGCCGATGCCGCACGCGGCGATTTGCCACGCGGCGCGACCATCACCCTGCCCGCACTCGCCACCACCACACGTACGCTGGATGTGTTGCTTGAACGCTCCACGCGCCTCGGCCAGGAATGCGCCCCGCTGCGCAACGATACCCGCGTACGCGTGCATCACGGCAGCGGTCATTGGGCGGCGCGTTTG
Organism: Verrucomicrobiota bacterium; assembly: GCA_028872685.1. Classification (GTDB taxonomy): domain Bacteria; phylum Verrucomicrobiota; class Verrucomicrobiia; order Limisphaerales; family UBA1100; genus JACNJL01. The sequence continues at coordinate 9,754 of JAPKEI010000031.1, forward strand.
GTTTTGGTGGAGGGGAAAACGCTGGAGTCCGGCGCAATGCAACTCGCCCAACTGCGCCTCGAACAACCCGCCTGCGTTTGGCCCGGCGACCGCATCGTAATTCGCAACTGGCCCGAAAGCGCAACACTCGCCGGTGGCCGCGTGCTCGATGCACAGGGCAATCGGCAAGGCTTGCGATCGGCCGCACACAAACTTTTCCTGCAAACCCGCGCCGAAGCGCCGGAGAACGCCGAAGCATGGATTCGCTCACAACTTGTGCGCGATGGTATTGCGCAGCGGGATGCGTTGTTGTGTCCCTCGACTTTTTCAACAGCCCAAATTGACAGCGCCGTGACCTCGCTCGTAAACGCCAAGGCCGCGTTGGCGGCAGGCGATTGGCTGGCCGATGAGTCGCGTTGGCAACAGGCGCGCGAAGCGATAGCCAACGCGGTAAACGCGGAACACCGCGCCCATCCCGAACGACCTGGGCTGACAATAGAATTGCTGCGACCGCTGGCGCAGAAGGCTTTTCCATCCGGTGATGTGTTTGCCGAGTTACTGGAAGACCTTTGCCAAAATGGATTCAAGCGACAGGCTAAATACATCACATCCCTTTCGCACAAGCCCGCACTGCCACCCAACTTGCGAGCAGCGGGCGAACATATTCGACAAGCACTCGCCGGTGCTGATCCACCCGCGCGCAAACTTTTGGCCGGCACTTCTGAGGGTGCGCAAGCGTTACGGTTTCTCATCGAAGCAGGGGAAGTGATGGAGGTCAGCCCCGAATTGGCAATAGGCGCAGCTCAGTTCAACCGCTTCCGCATGCTGCTAAAGAACTACCTGCGCACTCACACTCAAGGCACCGCCAGCGAGTTACGCCAGGCTCTCGGCACTACTCGGCGCATTCTGATTCCGCTCCTGGAAAAAATGGATCGCGACGGTATTACCCGACGGCAAGGCGATGTGCGTGTGTTGCGCGATGAAAAATAATCGAGACTATTTGTAGTCTCCGCCATTGAGGCTATTAACCACACTCTTTTGCCAGCCGGCCAGTTCACCTTTAAGTCGGGCCAAACGCTCGGGCTGTACGGCGGCCAGATCCGTCTTTTCCTGCACATCCTTCTTTAAGTTGTACAGCCGGTAACTTGGGTTAGCTCCTGCGTTATTAGCCACGCGATGGAGCTTCCAGTCGCCGGAAATCCAAGCTGAGGGACCGGGGAATTTATCCAGCGGATATTTCTTATCCACAAACCCTGCCTTGGGTGCGGGTGCCTGATTGCCAGCTACTTGCTCAGCACGCAAGGCTTCGAGCATTTTGTGAGCATGCATTCCACGGCCACTGGTTGGGTAATTCCAGAAGCCCATGGGCTTCTGGCGGGTGAAACTATTGCCATGGATTAGATCAGCCAAGCTTACCCCATCTAGAAGCGGTTGGTTGTTCGAATGTTTTATGCCAGCCAGTTCCAGAACTGTCGGGTAAATATCTACGGTATTGGCGGGCACGTTTGTGATACGATGTTTCTTGATGACATCTGGCCATTCAATGATGCCGGGCACGCGAATGCCTCCTTCTAATAACTTACCTTTCTTTCCTGACAACCCGGCCATGGAATTGGGTTTTAAACCGCCATTATCGCTGCAGTACCAGAGGATGGTATTATCTGCTACGCCCAGCTTGCGAATCCCTTCACGTAACTGGCCCATGGCGGCGTCCATACCGGTGATCTCGGCATAGAAATTGGCGTACGCCTTGGTCTCGCCTTCATACATTTTCAGGAATTTCTCGGTGCCAATATGCGGGCCGTGGGGGTTACCAAACCAAATGACTGAAAGAAAGGGCTTATCCTTTACCTTGGCCATCCATTTAAGGGCCAAGTCCACGGTGACAGCTGAACTTTCGCCCTTGGTTTCAATCACTTTACCATTATGACTGAAGAGGGGGCTATTCTCATAAAAGTTGGGGGCGGAGGCCCATTCATCAAAGCCGTTTCTGCCCGGAGCCACTTCACTATCGGCACGCACTGAACCCAGATGCCATTTGCCAAAATGGCTGGTGGTGTAACCGGCAGTTTTCAGGGCCTCAGCAATGGTGATCTCGTGTTTACGCATCGTGTGACCCCATTGGAAACAACCCATGCGGTTGGGGTGCCGACCGGTGAGGACACTGGCGCGGGTGGGCGAACAAACGGGTGCGGCTGCATAGAAACGATCAAAGCGCAGACCGGTCTTGGCCATCTCATCAAAGACGGGGGTCTTGAGAACCTTGTGGTCCATGTAACCCATGTCACCCCAACCCTGATCATCAGCCATGGCGAGAATGATATTGGGACGTTTCGATTCAGCCTGGGCAGTAAAGATTGCGGCTGCGAATAGTAATGATAAGAATATTCTAAGGTTCATTTCTTTGTCAGTTTCGGATTATTAATGTTCATACTTATTCATTATCCTTAATGATCAGCTTTTCGAACATACTCACTTGCACAGCTTTGATTTTGCCATCTGAACCCTCTTTACCGGTTGTGCCGTCCGCACAGTAGAGGCTCTTGTTATTGGGCCCGCGCAGAACCCCGTACCCACAATTGAAATTATATTTACCCACAACCTGGAAGTCTGGCGTGGTTTTAAGCAGCACACTGCCATAGCACCCAAACCACCAGTGGCCTTGGGCAAAGGCCGCATTCTGGATGCCCAGTCGCGTCCAGCCGCTCTGGATCACATGGCGTTTCTTGAAGTTGAACTGACTGTCATACTCGTACACATAATTCTCCGGCACACCCTCGGGCAGCCCACCCACCACAAGAAATCGACCGTTCTTGACGGCAATGCCACCGGCCCCGTGTTTGACCTGCTGCACCTCGTGCTTGGAGAGGAGCGATAAATCCTTGGAGCTATACACATAAACCCAGTTGTCTGAATTGCCCTTGGGATCATTGAATGCACCAAAATTCACCGCGCAGTAAATCTTGCCATTCGCAAAACAGACATCCCCGTGATGATCCGGCACTTCGATCTTTTTCATTACCTTGCCCTTGGTGTCCGTCTTGACCAGTGCCCGCGTGAAGCTCCAGAAAAAATTGCCATTACTCCCACGGCTCACACCCTGCAAATGCCCGGCATACTTGCCCTCGCACACGACTGCTTCGGGCGCTTTGGGGGCCTTGGCCTGATTGGCTTTTGGTTTTTGGTACTTGGATAGATCAAAGATCGTGCGCGTGCCTTTCATCCGGTCCAGTTCCTTTTGCAACTTGGCACGGATGGTTCGGGTCTTGGTATCCAGATCGCCCGGGCTCACCGGTTTCTTTTCCAGCACGTCCTTGTACACGTTAAAAAATTTACCATCCGGATACAGTTTCCAGTCGGACGTGCGGGCAAACTCCTTGCCTTTGGGGCCGCCATTCCGCGCATACCAGCTGTAGCTCACTTCCCTCACCGGTTTGTCGCCCTTGAGATGGCCAAGAATGCTCACCCCATCAATCTTGTGCTCCACCTTTGCCCCAGCCACTTCGGCAACAGTGGGCAGGATGTCGCTGAAGTTCACAATGGCACGCGTGGTCTGGCCCGCCTTGATGGTGCCCGGCCAACGGGCAATGAAAGGGACGTGGTTTCCCGCATCAGGCATGCTACCCTTGCCGCCCTGGATCACACGGCCATTCATCACGCCGCGCACGCTGGTGGCTGTGCCGTTGTCGCCCGTAAAAATAATGAGCGTTTTTTCAGTGAGTCCCTCTTTCTCCACCTTGGCCACAATCTTGCCGATGATCTTGTCGACATACGCCACCATCTCGCGGAAATATTTGGGGTTCTTCTGGGTTTG
>JAPKEI010000365.1 GCA_028872685.1 Verrucomicrobiota bacterium
GTTTATAGTAGGGTACCCGAGGGTGATCAGCCCGCGCCTCAGAAATCGATGCGGCCGATGGGCTCGAGCCTCGTCACGAGGTTATCGCCCAAATCAAGCCACCGATTAGGTGTGCATGGCCGATGCGGCGAACTTCACTAACAACTTTGGGCGAGCAGGTAGATAATTCCCCCAACCACCCATACAGCATCACAACCTATGCCAGGCTTTTTGTCTTTTCCTGATTCCGCAGCAGAAGTCTCTGCGCTGGGTTTATTCCCAAACAACCCCGCGAACTGTGACCTGAGGCTGGTTCTCATTGGCTCAGTGGCCGGTTCCGGTTGGGTCACGGTTGAATGGGCAGGCAGCCTCTTTTTCAAATCCGGTTGTTCACTGGTCCAACCACAAATCCAGCAACGCAAATTGCCCTGCCAATCCTGCAATGGGCCGTGCCCGTGCGGGCAATCCGTTGTCCCCTCTAAACCGGATTCAATATCCAAGGATTGCCGGCGAGGTTTGCGCTGGATCACCGGTGGTAGATCATCCGCCGTAGATTTTTCTTTCGAGTCACCGCGCTTTTTCGCTTTCGTTACTTTTGGTGCCTTTGGTTCAACGGGTTTGCCGCCCATCGTCGCCAAAATCCGGGCAGCTTCCTCGTGCCCATTCTCGGCGGCGCGCTCAAACCAGTGCCGCGCTTGCTCTAAATCCTGCTCCACGCGGTCGCCCGTTTGGTAAATGACCGCCAGCCGATATTGAATCTTTACTTCACCTAGTTCCTCGGCTCGGTAAATGAGATTGTCCAGATTTCGCATCAGAAAAATTTCTAAAAATATTCACGCAACCCGCCGATAAGGCCGATTCTCTTGGCAGGCTAATCTTCCGTGGCCCCGGACGCAACGGAATTGCGCCGGCCACTGATGTGTAGCGAAATGTAAATGCTCAACAATACCGATGCACAAAAGGCCGCTGCGCCCCATTCGATGGCCACTCGCGAGCCGCCGGGCAAGCCCTTAATGGCGACGACTAGCACGGCAAGCACAAACACATCAAGCATGGACCATTTGCCGAGTTGGTTTACCCAGCGAACGGAAGCACCGTTACCCAGTCCGCACGCGCGGCGGGCGGTGGCCATAAAATACACACTCAATTTCCAGATCGGAAACACAACGGAAAAGAGCAGCACCACCACGCCGATGAAAATGCTGCCCTCGTCAAACATGGAGTGGATGCCTTCAATTATGGAATAGGTGGTGGGTGCCGTGAGGTCGGGCTTGAGCAGTCGTACCAGCGGGGTAATGTCGCCAAAGGCAGGATGCAGCGTCATGCACGGCGCAAAGAGCCCGAGGCCCAGCAGAACCGCCGCCACTCCGAGGCACACTTGAAGCTGCCGCGGGTTCATGACCGGTTAGCGCAAAGCCTCCACGAGTTTCTCCACCGGCTGCTCGCTGTCCACCACGCGCAGCACAAAACGCTTCACCCCACCGCGATCCGCCGCCATACGATCACGGTCGCGGGTGGGTTTGCCTTCGGCATCGATGAAGTACGCGTTGTCGCCCGGCTCGAGGTCGGCCAGTGGGATGGTGCAACCGCCGGCGAAGTCATCCCGCAACGGATCGTCGTCATACGCGCTAATCACCAGCTCGCCGTTTGGCTCCACGGAAATCAACGCGGCCTTAATGAGATTGCGCGGCGAGAGCCGTTGGCCATCGCTTGTGAGCACCTTCCGCAATTCAATCACGCTCACATTCGCGCCCAAGCCAAACCACTTGGCGATGAGCGCGTTTTTCACCACATCATTTTCGGTATGATACACCGTCTTGCCATGCCAGTTGAGTTGGTAATACATATCCGGCGCCGAACTCCCAGCATCCCAACCCGCGCCCCCTTGTTTGGCGGGGTGAAACTCCATCAACGTCACCAACACATAATAATCTTTGCCCTCCAGCACTTTTTCGGAAGCCTCTTCTGCGTCCGCTTCGCGCTCATCATTCCCTGCCCAAAACATTGCCCCCACCGCCAACACAATCAACAGCGGCACTGCATAGAAAAAAGACGAGGGCGGGGCGGGCTTAGCCGATGGCGTGTTTTCGGTCATGGCAATTTTTTGGGCGGCTTCAGTGCCACGGAAGCCCGGATACCGCGCATCGTTTCCCAGATAGCCGCTGTCGGTTTTTGTGGCGAGGCGCACACAAACAGATATTGATTAGCCGAATCTTTGTACTGCCACGTCTGCAGCTCAAAATGCAGCGTCTGGAATTTTTTGGTAGCGAAAGGCTCAATCCAATACACCTCCGCGCGGTAAAACTTGGCATTCATCGCGCCTTTCGGCGATGCCTCCTGCATCTTGAGCGCCTTCAGTTTCACTGTAAACTTGCTTGTATCCAAATCAGGCTTGCCCAGCCGCGCCTTCGATAGGCCAATGTAGTAAGCCAGCAATTCCTTGCGCAGCACCTCCGCCGTCAACTCCGGTTTCCGCTCCAGCGCAAAGAGAAACACATACGTAAAAAAACCCTTTGCTTCTGCCTTGAACATCCCCGGCGCGAACAGGATTTCCTCAATTCCCTTCAACCCTAGCTTCGGCGCAAACGAAGGCGGCAGCTTAATCCGCTCCCCCGCCCATTCCAGCGTGGGCTTTTTGATTTCAAACTTCTGCAAATGCGGCGGCAATGCTGCACTCATAGAAAAACCCGCTATGATCAGGCCGAGAAAAAGGAATCGTTGCAT
>JAPKEI010000032.1 GCA_028872685.1 Verrucomicrobiota bacterium
AGGTATTGTGCAGTTCGATGAGTTTCTGCACTTCATCATCAAATTTTAATTCCTTACGGATGTCGCCTTCGAAATCTGCGAGGGCGAGTTTCACGTAGGTGATGGTTCGGTGCTCTGGCACATAATATTGATTGGCGACTAGATCGAAATCGTTGGTGAACCTTTCAGCTTTTGTGATATCCGTGTAGTTGGTCGCGCTGGCGGTGTGGTTGGTGAGGGAAATGAACGCGGCTTCAACGGCGTACTTTAGATTTTCTTGCGCGAGGGTTTCGGCCATATCCGCATCGGGCCAAAACCCGGCGCGGCGGGTCATGATTTCATTGAGCTGCATGAGTGTGAGCTGGCTGCGCAGGTAATCTTCGAATTGCTCCTGCCCGATACGGTCTTTCTTGATGAAGCCGCCTTTAGACAGTTGTTCCAGAAGTTGGTCGTATTGGTCGACGTTGTATTCCTGCGCGCCGTGGATGGTTTGCACCATGGAATTCCGCGCGGCGTTTACAGCACTGTCGCTTATCATGATGCCCAGTTGTTTTTTGGCCAGGGTCAACTGTCGCAGTCGAATTCGAGCGCGGTATTCCAAACTGTTGATGTCATCGTAGTTATCGCCATTGAGATCGATTTGACGTGAGTCCCCGGCCATACGTTGAGCGTTTAGCTGGGGGTAGGGTGGGGGGGTTTGTATGAGTTTGATAGCCTCTTCCATACGGCCAGCTTGAAACAGTTGTTGGGCAAGCATCTGACGTTGACGCGGCCAGTTAATGATTTGACCCAGAGCATTGTCGATTAGCACCTGATCGCGCGCTCGTTCCACTGCTTCGGCATCAGCGGTGATCGTGCCACCGGAGTCAAAGGGGTCAAATCCGGGCGTGAAAAAGACGACAAAGCTGATGACGACCACAATAATGATCGCTATCCAGAGCGGCTGCGAGTGTTTACGAAAGGTTCCAAACATAGGCTTGTAAAATGAGACGCGAACGCATAGCGCACTGCCTCCGGTCGGTCAAACCAATTTCCCCGCCAAATCGCTTTACAAGCCACCGCGCCAGTGCAAGGCTACCAGTCCATCATGACACGGCAAACGGGTATCCTCATTATTTTTCTCACTGCGCTGCTGCTGGGCGGCTGCGCCCGCGCCACACTCACCAACCTCACGGTTAACAGCCAGCCGCGCGACGCCAATGGCCTCTATCGCGTGGAGATCATTTGGGAAGACAACGCCAATGGCGTGCGGCACGAGACGGTGCAGCCGGTGGTTTTGGTGGGCACCAACGCCTTTCCCATGCAACGCACCGCACTGGTTTCCAACCGCTGGGAAACCCTCCTGCCCGTGGCGGCAGACGCGCCGGGCGTGGCCTATCGCATTCGCGTAGACTGGAAATTCAACGCCATTCCAGTGCCTGAGGCCAATAGCAAAATGTCCGGGGCGTTTAAGTTGATCATAAAAGATAAATGATTCGGTCGATGCCAAACTGGATTCGTCACGCCTTACGGGTAGCCGTAATTGTGACTTTTGCTTTTGGGCTGGGGCCGCGCTTGGTGTTATTGCAGTTGGTTGCTTGGGGTAATATGACTTCAGTTAATCTCGAGGTCATGCCTTTGGATCAGGCACTTGAAAAAGCCATAAGTGGGAGGGATATCTGTGATATCTGCCGAATTATCCGGCAAACCCAAAACCACCAGAATGGAGTGTCAAATGAAGCAGTCCTGGCAAATGTTCTTAGTCCGTTGATCCCTTTATCCCCAATTGATGTTAGGGTTCTCGATGTTTCCTGTGAGTCATCGTGCTGCGTTATCGATCCGTGTTCGATTTTCATAATTGAACAACTCCCCCCCCCTTCGCCTCCGCCTCGATTGGTGGCTTAGCTTCCTTTCCCCTTAAACACGAAACCCGTAAAGTGCCTATGAGGCTTTCTACGGTTTATAGTAGCTACCTGACATGGTGCTACTCAAAATATAAAAATCAAAAACTCGAGATATAAGATGAATAAAGAAGAAATAAAAGAAGCCCGTCAGGCGGGTTTTACTCTAATTGAACTTCTGGTGGTTATCGCAATTATTGGGATCTTAGCCTCCATGCTCCTGCCCGCCCTCGCGCGTGCTAAGGCCAAAGCTGCCCGCATCAAGTGCGTAAACAATCTTGCGCAGATTGGGAAAGCCTCTATTGGCTTTGCTCAGGACAACGGAGGTCGGATGCCTTGGCAATTGACCCCCCGTGGAATCATGAATCATTTTGGTCATCACACAATGCATTCCCGAATGACGGGTTGCATTATTGGGATGGCGGCCATGAAAAGTGAACTACAGACGGCCAAGATAATCACCTCTCCCTGTGATGCCGCCCGCGAGGCTGCAAATGAGGTTTGTCAGTCCAAATGGGCAAGCTATAACACAAAGGCTCAAGGCCATAACATGGAGTTGGCAAAGGCGATCAGTTATGGGTTTGTAGAGGGTGCTGACAGTGTTCGTCCCGCCTCCATCCTCGCGGTGACACTAAACGTGCATGGCGAGGACCTTGCGGCTGCTGATTGGTGTGGTGCGGATGAAGACTCCCCGCCTGCGAACGCTTTCACAGGGTTAAATAAAAGTCAGGGCCAGTTGGTATTAATGGATGGTAGCGCGAAGCAATCTACTGATGCAGATCTTGGAGCCAGCGGAAAGCTCGTTAAGGCGCACATTAATTCAAGAGGCGGAGTGACCATGGGACCTTCTAAAACTACGGTGTTTCGAAAATAGAGCACGGGCATCCTCACGAAGGCACCCTGTAAGGGGTGCCTTTTTTATGTCAATAACCCCAATAAATGCCCCTTGACCGCAGGCAGGCAAATGCTGTCTTTGGGGGGGCAGCCTTTTTGAAGGAATGAAAGCCAAAGTCATCATCACCCCCAAGCGCGCGGTGCTCGATCCTCAGGGCAAAACTGTGCAGACCGCCCTCGAACACATGGGTTGCTCCGGCGTGAGTGACGTGCGCATCGGCAAATACATTGAGATCGAAATGGACGGCGACCGCGAAACCGTCGAAGCCAAGCTCAGCGAATACGCCGACAAATTTCTCGCCAATCCGAACATCGAAGACTACCGGCTCGTTTTCGAGGACTGATGAAGTTCGCCGTACTCCAGTTCCCCGGCTCCAATTGCGATCAGGATTGCGTGCACGTGCTGCGCTCGGTGTTCGGTTATCCCACGCGGTTGCTCTGGCACAAGGAATACTCAGTGGGCGACGCCGATGCGGTGATCATCCCCGGCGGCTTCAGCTACGGCGATTATCTTCGCACCGGTTCCATCGCGCGCTTCAGCCCCGTGATGGGCGCGGTCAAGGAATTCGCCGATAACGGCGGCCTTGTGCTAGGCATCTGCAATGGGTTTCAAATTCTGTGCGAAGCGGGCTTGCTCCCCGGCGCACTCATTCGCAATCGCTCTTTGCAGTTTCGCTGCGAACACGTTTACCTCCAAGTGGCCTCGCATAATTCCCCTTTTACCGGCCAAATCCCAGAAGACAAAAATCTCCGCATCCCCATCGCCCACGGCGAAGGTAATTATTTTTGTGACGACGAAACCCTGCAGTCACTCGAGGACAACGACCAAGTTCTGTTCCAATACGTCGACGCCGAAGGCGACCTCACCGACCACGCCAACCCCAACGGATCGCGCGCCAATATCGCCGGCATCTGCAACGAGAAACGCAACGTCGGCGGAATGATGCCCCACCCCGAACGCGCCTCCGAAGCCATCCTCGGCGGCGATGATGGCCGCCTCATTTTCCAAAGCCTCATCACCGCCCTGAAAAATCAACCCACCCTCGCTTGATGCCCTCCGATCCCGCCATTACGCCGGAGTTAGTTGCCGAGCACAACCTCACTCCGGAGGAGTATGAGGGCATTCTGGAATTGCTCGGAAGGGAGCCAAACTACACAGAGCTGGGCATCTTCAGCGTAATGTGGAGCGAGCATTGCTCGTATAAAAACACGCGCGCTTTATTAAAGGGGTTTCCAACGCAATCGCCACGCGTGCTTGTGGCGGCGGGTGAGGAGAATGCCGGCATTCTCGATATCGGCGATGACCTCGCCATTTCATTTAAAATCGAAAGCCACAATCATCCCAGTGCCGTGGAGCCCTTCCAAGGCGCGGCCACTGGCGTGGGCGGCATCATTCGCGATATTTTCACAATGGGCGCGCGGCCGGTTTGCGCTATCAATTCGCTGCGCTTTGGCGAGCTGAGCAATCCCGATGTGCGGCGGCTCTTTCGCGGCGTGGTCAGCGGCATCGCGCATTATGGAAATTGCTTTGGTATTCCAACCGTCGGCGGCGAGGTTTATTTTGATAAAAGCTACGAGGGCAATCCGCTCGTGAATGCGTTTGCGTTGGGCGTGTTGCGGCACGACCAAATTGCTCGCGGCGCGGCAAAGGGTGTCGGCAATCCCGTTTTCTATGTCGGCCCCGCCACGGGGCGTGATGGGCTTGCAGGCGCGGCGTTTGCTTCGCAGGATCTCACGGAGGAATCGGCCGAGCACCAGCGCGGCGCAGTGCAAGTGGGCGATCCGTTTATGGAAAAGCTCTGCATGGAAGCCTGCCTCGAATTGCTGGCCACCGGCGCGGTGGCGGGCATTCAGGATATGGGCGCAGCTGGGCTCACGTGCTCCACTTGCGAAACGGCGGCGCGTGGCGGTACGGGCATTGAGATTGATTTGGCGAAGGTGCCGCAGCGCAGTCCGGATATGACGCCGTATGAAATTTTGCTCAGCGAATCGCAGGAGCGAATGCTCATCATTATCGAACAAGGCCGCGAGGAGGAGGTGAAACGCATCTTCGACAAATGGGATTTGCCGTGGGCCGAAATCGGCAACGTGACGGGCACCGGCCAAATGGTCGTAAAAAATCACGGCCAAATGGTCGTCGACCTCCCCGCTAGCAAGCTTGCCGATGATGCCCCAATTTATCATCGCGAAGCCACGGAGCCCAAGTACCTTGCCGCCGTGCGCGCCTTCACGCTGGAAGGCATCGACGATTTGGACGACCCTACCGCCGCGCTTGGCAAGCTGCTCAAGTGGCCGACCATCGCCTCCAAGAATTGGGTATACCGTCAGTACGACCATATGGTGCGCGCCAACACGATGGTTAATCCCGGTAGCGACGCCGCTGTCATTCGCATCAAGGCCGACAGCATTCCCGGTGCTGGCAACAGCAAAGATGGCAATGGCGATTTCCCTGAAAAGATTCTCGCCCTCGCGGTCGATTGCAATGCTACCCACGTTTATCTCGATCCATTCGAGGGCGCGAAAGCCGCGGTCGCCGAGTGCGCCCGCAACCTCGCGTGTAGCGGTGCTACCCCGATTGGATCCACGGATAATCTAAACTTTGGCAATCCGCACAATCCTGAGTTGTTTTGGCAACTCAAAGAATCCGTGCGTGGCTTGGCAGAAGGCTGCGCGGCATTTGATGCGCCGGTTACCGGCGGCAACGTTAGCCTCTACAACCAAAACCCCGAAGGAGCCATCGACCCCACGCCCACGATGGCGATGGTGGGCCTCATCGAAGACGCGGCCCATGTGACGACCCAGTGGTTTAAGGACGAAGGCGACGCAATCATTTTATTGGGCGAACCGCTGGATGCGGAGGATGCGCTTCACGGTCTCGGCGGCTCGGCGTTTTTGCAGGTATTGCACGATCAAAAGACCGGCACGCCGTCGCGCTGCAATCTGGAAACCGAACGCACCCTCGGCACCACGCTGCTGGGCCTCATCCAAAGTGGCCTCGTCAAAGGCGCGCACGATTGCGCTGAGGGCGGTCTTGCGGTGGCGTTGGCGGAGTGTTGCTTCTCTGAACTGGAAGGCCGCAACACACCGCGCTTCATCGGCGCGGAAATTGATTTGAGCAAACTGAAAAGCGAGCGCCTTGACGCGCTGTTGTTTGGCGAAACCCTCGGGCGCATTGTCATCACCACTTCAGAGCTGGACTCCGTGAAAGCCGTCGAGCGTGCCAAATTGATGGGCGTGCCCGCGCGGCGCATCGGCACGGTGGGCGAGGTGAAAGGCGCGGCATTGAAAATTAAGTCGACGACTGGCGAGTGGTCGTGGGAGGTTGCCCGTTTACACGACCTTTGGTGGAACTCAATCGACAACGCAATGGCCTAACAGATAAACGCGGGATGAACGACGAACAGGATTACCCCAAACATTACTGCGGCGTTTTCGGCGTGCACGGCCATCCAAGCGCCGCCGAGCTAACGTACTACGGGCTGTACGCGCTGCAGCATCGCGGCCAGGAAAGCGCCGGCATCGTTTCCTACGACGGCACGCAGTTTCGCGAGCACAAAGGTATGGGCCTTGTACCGCAGGTTTTTAAAGGCAATGTGCTGCACGATTTGGTGGGGCACACCGCCATTGGCCACGCGCGCTATTCCACCACCGGCAGTTCCAACATCGGCAACGCGCAGCCGCTCACGGTGGATTGTTCGCGCGGTCAAATTTCCATCGCCCACAACGGCAACCTCACCAACGCCGCTATCCTGCGCGAGGAACTTGAAGAGGGCGGCTCCATTTTTCAAACCACGGTCGACAGCGAAATCGTTTTACACTGGCTTGCCCGACCCACCAGCAACGGCGAGAACATACTCGTCAGCACCATCCGCAAACTCGAGGGAGCGTACTCGCTCATCATCCTCACCGAAAACGAAATGATCGGCGTGCGCGATCCGCACGGCTTCCGCCCGCTGTGTATCGGCCAGCTCGCAAGTGGCGCGTACGTGCTCAGTAGCGAAACCTGCGCGTTGGATTTGATTGAGGCAAAGTTCGTGCGTGACGTGGAGCCGGGCGAGATTGTCATTATCAATGACGACGGGCTGCGCAGCATCCAAGCCTTCCCCGAACAGGAGAAGCGATCGTTCTGTATTTTCGAGTACGTCTACTTTTCGCGGCCGGACAGCAATCTCGATGGGCGCAATGTTTATAAAGTGCGCGTGGATATGGGACGCGAGTTGGCACGCGAAAACCCCATCGAAGCCGACATCGTCGTGCCCATTCCCGACAGCGGCAACTGCGCCGCGCTGGGTTACGCGCTGGAAAGCGGCATCCCCTTTGAGATGGCGTTTGTCCGCAATCACTATGTGGGCCGTAGCTTTCTGCAACCGAGCCAGCTCATTCGCGATTTTAATGTGCGCGTGAAGCTCAATCTCATCACCGATTTGGTGAAGGATAAACGTGTCATCATCGTGGATGATTCGATTGTGCGTGGGACCACTTGCCAAAAGCGCGTGAACAGCCTCAAAGAAGCCGGTGCCAAAGAAGTGCACGTTCTCGTGAGTTGTCCGCCGCACAAGAATCCTTGTGTGTACGGAATTGATTTTCCTGATCGCAGCAAGTTGATGGCCGCCAATAATACGATTGAAGAAATTTGCACGTATCTCAATGCCGACTCGCTGAATTACCTTTCGCAAGAAGGCATGGTGCGAGCCACGGGCAAACCGAAGGAATCGTTTTGCATGGCGTGTTACGATGGGAATTATCCGGTGGAATACGATCCCGCCGTGGACAAGCACATCATGGAACGCCAGCGCGATCGCGCCAAGAGCCTCGTGGCGGAAGACACGCAGCCCAAACTTTTGTGATTTATTAGATGGCAAAGACAGCATACGCACGAGCCGGCGTGGACCTCGCGCTGGGTAATCAAGTGAAGGCTGGATTGTCGCGGCTGCTTAAATCCGCTTCGCGCCCCGAAGTGCTCGGCAAAGTCGGCGGCTTCGGCGGACTTTTCGCGATCAAGCCGGGCAAATACAAAAACCCGGTGCTCGTATCCAGCGTTGACGGCGTGGGCACCAAGCTCAAGGTCGCCTTTGCGATGAAGCGCCATCATACCATCGGGCAGGATCTCGTAAACCATTGCGTGGACGACATCGCGGTGCTCGGCGCGGAGCCATTATTTTTTCTTGATTACTTGGGCACCGGCGTGTTGGAACCGAATGTGTTTGAGCAAATCATCGCCGGCTTCGCCCTCGGCTGCGCGGAAAATAACTGCGCCCTCATCGGCGGCGAGACGGCGCAGATGTCTACCTTTTATAAAAAAGGCGAGTATGACGTAAGTGGCACCATCGTCGGCGTGGTCGAAAAAAGTTCAATGCTCGACGGACGCGGCATCAAACCCGGCGACGCCGTCATCGGCATCGCCAGCAGCGGCTTGCACACCAACGGTTATTCGCTCGCGCGCAAAGTGTTTTTCGAAACCATGAAACTCAAGCCGCGCAGCCGCGTGCCCGAGCTCGGCTGCAGCGTGGGCGATGAACTGCTTAAAATTCACGTGAGCTACGGCCCGCTCGTGCAGGCGTTGCTGAAAAGTTTCAATAAACCCCGCCGCACCCGCGCCATCAAAGGGTTGGCCCACATTACCGGCGGCGGCTTCATCGACAACATACCGCGCGTGCTGCCCAAAAATTGCGGCGTCACCATCCGCCAAGGCACGTGGCCTGTGTTGCCGGTTTTTGATCTCATTCAAAAACACGGCAAAGTCTCCACCGCCGAGATGCATCAAGTATTCAACATGGGCATCGGAATGACCGCTATCGTTAGCGGCCCCAAAGCCGATGGCATCCTCCGTAGCATACGCCGCCGCGGCCACAGCGCGTGGATCATCGGTGACGTGACAAAAGGCCGTGGCAAAGTTAAATTAACAACGTGAACATTCTCCTCATAGGCGGTGGCGGGCGGGAGCACGCTTTGGCTTGGAAGTTGGCGCAGAGCAAACGTGTCAAACGACTGTGGGTGGCGCCGGGGAATGGTGGCATCGCGGGCGAGGTCACCGCGGGCGGGGAGTCGGTGGAATGTGTTCCGGTGGGAACGGAGGATTTGGAGGCGCTTTTGGATTTTGCCCGGGAGCATCAGCCGGATCTCACGGTGGTGGGGCCGGATAATCCGCTCGCGGCGGGCATCGTGGATTTGTTTGAGGAAAATGGTCTTCGCATTTGGGGGCCCAATGCGAAGGCGGCCCAGTTTGAATCCTCAAAAGTGTTCGCTCAGGATTTTATGGCGCGGCACAGTATTCCCACCGCGCGCGCAGGAACGTTCAACTTTCCCACCGCCGCCAAAGCTTTCGCGGGCGAGTTGAATGGGCGTTGCGTGGTGAAGGCGGATGGCTTGGCACTCGGCAAGGGGGTTTTGATTTGTGAAACGCTGAAGGAAGCGGAGGCGGCGATTGACTCGGTGATGGTCGATGAACAATTCGGCGAGGCGGGCAATCAAATAGTGATTCAGGAATTTCTCGAGGGCATCGAAATTTCGCTGCACGTGATGTGCGATGGGCGGACCACAATTTTGTTTCCCACCTCGCAGGATCACAAACGCGCGCTGGACGGCGACAAGGGCCTCAACACCGGCGGCATGGGTACTTTTTCGCCTGCGCCATTTATCAATGACGACGAACTGCAAGCGGCCGCCGCGTCGGTGCTGAATCCGTGGCTCACCGGTTGCCTCACCGAGGGCATCGATTTTCGCGGGATGCTTTATCCCGGCCTGATGTTGACCGCGGATGGGCCGAAGGTGCTGGAGTTCAACGCGCGCTGGGGCGATCCGGAAACGCAGGTTTACCTCATGAGATTAGAAACGGACCTCGTGGATTTGTTTGAAGCGAGCATCGATCGCCGCCTCGCGGAGATGGACGTACACTGGAACGATCAAGCCGCCGTGTGCGTGGTGATGGCTTCGGGCGGTTATCCCGAAAGCTACGCCAAAGGCAAACTTATCACTGGCATCGCGGATGTCGATGCGATGGAGGGCGTGAAAGTCTTCCACGCCGGCACAAAATACGAAGGCAAAAACCTCGTCACCAGCGGCGGCCGCGTGCTGGGCGTTACGGCGCTGGGCGACACATTAGCCGCTGCCCGCGACCGCGCCTACGCGGCTGTGGATAAAATAAAGTTTGAAGGCGCGCACGTTCGCGGGGATATTGCCGCCAAGGCGTTGCAGGATTAGCCGGCAGCGTCCATCCAACTGGGAATGAAAAAGATCCTCTTTGTCTGCACGGGTAATATCTGCCGCAGCCCGATGGCCGAAGGCTTTTTCCGCGAACTCAATAAAGAGCAGAGCGGATTTGAAGCACTGTCGGCGGGTCTGGGCGCGATCGATGGCGCGTCGCCCAGCGTGCACTCGGTCACGGCGATGCAGGAATTGGGCATCGATATCACAGACCAGCGTAGTGCGCAGATCACGCCGGAAATGGTCGCTGAATCCGATTACATTTTCGGCCTTGCCAGCGGGCACGTGGACAATCTCATTCGGTTTTTCCCGCAAGCCCGCGAGCGGATTTTTCTGCTGCGCGAGTTTGTGGAGGCATTGCCCGCCGACCGCAAGGACATCGCCGATCCCATTGGCGGCGACCTCGCAATTTACAAAGTCTGCCGCAATCAAATCAAGGAGGGCATCGAAGCGCTCATTCCGTTTGTGAACCAAACTTCAATGACACAATCATCAGAAAAAAATAACACCCTCGCCATCGGCGCGGATCACGGCGGGTTTGCGCTCAAGGAAACCTTGCGCGCGCATCTCGAAACCCAAGGTGTCACCGTGCAGGATTACGGCCCCGCGAGTGAAGACTCCTGCGATTATCCGGACTTTGCCCAAGCAGTGGCTCGCAGCGTGGCCAGCGGGCAACACGCGCGCGGCGTGCTCATTTGCAAATCCGGCGTGGGGATGAGCATGGCCGCCAATAAAGTGGCCGGTGTGCGCGCGGCGTTGATTGATGATCCAGGCACGGCAGTGCTCGCGCGCCAGCACAACGATGCGAATGTGCTTTGCTTGTCTGCAAACAAAACTGGTGGGGAAGCGGCCAAAGATATTTTGGAATCGTTTCTGGGCACGGATTTCGAGGGCGGCCGCCACGCGCGGCGCGTTGAAAAATTGGAGACCGATTATCGCGTGGAAGTGGTAGATCCCGATGTGGACGAGGTGCTTCGCCACGAGAAACAGCGCCAACAAGAAAATATCGAGCTGATCGCCAGCGAGAATTTCACCAGCCCCGCCGTGATGGAAACGCAGGGCTCCACGCTCACGAATAAATACGCCGAGGGCTATCCCGGAAAACGTTGGTACGGCGGTTGTGAACACGTGGACGTCGTGGAAGAGCTGGCCATCGAGCGTGCCAAAAAAGTTTTTGGCGCGGAATATGTAAACGTGCAGCCGCATTCCGGCAGCGGCGCGAATATGGGAGTGTACTTCGCGGTGCTCAAGCCGGGCGACAAATTGCTGACGATGGACCTCAGCCACGGCGGCCATCTCACACACGGGAACGCGGCCAATTTCTCAGGCAAGTTTTTCGAGATCGTCCACTACGGCGTGCGCAAAGAGGACGAGCGGATTGATTACGATCAACTCGCCGAAATGGCGATGGAACACAAACCGCAAATGATCACCGTGGGCGCGAGCGCCTATCCGCGCCTCATCGATTTTCAGCGGATGGGCGAGATCGCCAAGGCCAGCGGCGCGATGTTGCTGGCGGATATCGCGCACATCGCCGGGCTTGTTGCCGCCGGATGTCATCCCAGCCCCGTGCCGTACGCGGATTTTGTCACCACCACCACCCACAAGACTTTGCGAGGCCCGCGCGGTGGTCTCATTATGGCGCGCGAGGAATACGCCAAAACACTCAACAGCAATGTGTTCCCCGGTATCCAAGGCGGGCCGCTGATGCATGTGATTGCCGCGAAGGCGGTGTGTTTGAAAGAGGCACTTGCACCGGAGTTCAAGGAATACCAACAGCAAGTTATTTTGAATGCTAAGGCATTGGCCGATGGGATGGAACGGAATGGCTATCGATTGGTGAGTGGCGGCACAGATAACCATCTGCTGTTGGTAGACGTGCAAAGCAAGGGGCTCACCGGCAAGGAATGCCAGGAAACGCTCGATACAGCGGGCATTACGGTGAACAAAAACACGATTCCGTTTGAGACTCTTTCTCCGTTCAAAGCCAGCGGCGTACGGCTGGGCACGCCGGCGATGACCACCCGCGGGATGCGCGAGGAGGAGATGGAAGCGATTGCGGATATGATTGCCGAGGTTTTGGCGGATGTAAAAAATGTTGACGCCGCCCGCAAAGTCCGCCAGCGTGTCCGCGAACTGACCACGCGTTTCCCGCTTCCGTATTGATTTGCTGGGAGATTGCCCAGTTCCACATTCCCCGAATTCCCAACACACAGCTGGGCGCACATTGCGCGGGGCAGAAATTTTAACCCACACAACGACACACGATATGCCCAGACCCGCAAATAAAAATCCCCAACGCCGCCCTTCCAAACGCGGCCCTTCCAAACGCGGCCCTCGCAAGCGCGGGGGCAGCAATGTTCCGGATGGACTGCCGCGCGATGTGGAAGAACATGGCGAAGACCTCGCCGCGCTTGAGGAAGCCGATGGTGAAGAAATTCGTATGGGCGATCTTCAGCAAAAAGACATCGCCGAGCTGAATATAATGGCCAAGGAGATGGAGGTGGAAAACTTCGGCACCATGCGCAAGCACGAGGTCATTTTCCAAATCCTGCGCAAACACGCGGAGGATCGCGGCGTTCTCATCGCCGAGGGAGTGCTGGAAATTCTGCCCGAAGGCTTTGGGTTCCTACGCTCGCCTTATTATAATTACCTGCCGTGCCCGGAGGACGTGTACGTGTCGCCTTCGCAGATTCGGCGTTTTGATTTGCAAACCGGCGATCAAATTCAAGGCCGCATTCGGCCGCCGAAAGAGAAGGAGAAATTTTTTGCGCTGCTCAAGGTGGACGCCGTGGGCGATGAGGATCCGGAAATTGCTAAAGACAAAACACATTTCGACAACCTAACGCCGTTGTTTCCCGACGAGCGTTTCCTGCTCGAAACCGACCCCGACGAACTTTCCACGCGCGTAATGGACATCGTGTGCCCCATCGGCAAAGGCAGCCGCGGCGTCATCGTCGCCCCGCCGCGCACTGGCAAAACCGTGTTAATGCAAAAGCTCGCCAACTCGATGCTCAAAAACAACCCCGAGGCGTTTCTGATTATTTTGCTTATCGACGAGCGGCCCGAGGAAGTCACCGATATGCAGCGCACGTGTATTGGCGCGGAAGTCATTAGCTCCACGTTTGACGAACCGCCCGAGCGCCACGTGCAAGTCGCCGAGATGGTAATCGAAAAAGCCCGTCGAATGGTGGAGCACAAAAAGGACGTCATCATCCTGCTCGATTCCATCACCCGCCTCGCCCGCGCCTACAACACCGTGCAGCCGCACAGTGGTAAAATTCTCTCCGGCGGCGTGGATGCCAACGCACTGCATAAGCCTAAGCGGTTTTTTGGCGCGGCGCGCAATATCGAGGAAGGCGGATCCCTAACCATCATGGCCACGGCGTTGGTGGATACGGGTAGCCGTATGGACGAGGTTATCTTTGAGGAATTCAAAGGCACCGGTAACATGGAGGTGCACCTCGATCGTTCGTTGGTGGACCGCCG
>JAPKEI010000033.1 GCA_028872685.1 Verrucomicrobiota bacterium
GCCGGCCACTTCAGCCGTTTCTATGAAGCGTGCCCAGTGCTGAAAGCAAAAGAAGAAACCGAACGCGAAAGCCGCCTCGCACTGTGCGAATTAACCAGTCGCGTTTTGAAAATCGGATTAGGAGCAATGGGAATTGAAGTCACGGAAGTGATGTGACGGGAAGGGTGTAATTTTCAGACCATTTTTGTTGCCCATCGGAACAACGCCGCGTCATCTGTGCAATGTGTCAGCTCATCGGCAACAATCCCAAACCCCTCCCCGTACGCCGGGCCGTTAACCACGCACGCGTTGGTTTTGCATTTTTTGATTTGGGTGCGAGCGGCGGCGAGGGTTGATTTTTTGCCCCCATCAACTTCGTATTTCCAGCCGACCAAAAATGCATCGGGAAACCATTTGCGCAATGAACAAATTAACTTTGGCGTGGGCTTCAGCTCAAGCGTCAACGAAGCGGTGGTGGGAATCTTGCCTTTGCGCGGGCGTTTCACGGTAAAGTCGGAAACGGCGGCCACGTGAAACACCGCTTTCACGCGCAAGGAGGAGGCGGCCTCGAGTTGTTCGTGTAAATCTTTCGTGGTATTAAAACGTAACACGCGCACCTTTTTCGATTTGGGCGCGTGTACTGCCGTTTCCGAAAGCAAGAGAGTGACGCGATGCCCCCCGCGCGCGAGCGCATCGGCCAAGCAACAGCCGAGTCGGCCGGTTGAGTGATTCGTCAACCGGCGCACAGCATCAATCGGCTCCACGGTAGGGCCAGCGGTGACAAGACAGTGCATTGGGGTAGTGAATGTCTAATGCCCGAGGCTCAATGTCCAATCGTAAATCCGAAATCTAAAATCGTATTTCGTCAATCCTCCGATTACTGTCCGCGCGTGAGCATGATTGTTGGTATTGATCTTGGCACCACGCGTTCCGCCATTGCTGTGGTAGAGGCAGGGATGGCTGGATTGTTGGCTGATGCCGAAGGTGAGCGGCTACTGCCTTCGGTGGTGCATTACCCAAAAAAAGGGGCCCCAATCGCCGGTTGGCCCGCGCAACGCCAGCGTGCGCTGGATCCAGCTCGCACAATTTATTCCGTAAAACGCTTCATCGGCCAACGTACCGGCGACGTGCGGGAAGCTGAAAGGCAAGTCGATTACACACTAACTGGTAATCCGCTCGCGGTGAAGCTCGGGGAAGATAGCGTGTCGCCCGAGGCGGTGTCGGCGGAGATTTTGAAGTCGCTCAAGGCCCGGGCAGAGTTGGTTTTGGAAACTGAAATCAACCGCGCGGTCATTACTGTGCCAGCGTATTTTAACGACGCTCAGCGCCAAGCCACCAAGCGCGCGGGCGCCGAGGCGGGTTTTACGGTGGAGCGCATTCTCAACGAACCCACCGCGGCCGCGCTGGCGTGTGGCTTGGAAAAGCTGCCCGAACAGGCGCGCGTGGCAGTTTATGATTTGGGCGGCGGTACGTTTGATCTTTCCATCTTGGAATTACGCGAAGGGGTGTTTCAAGTGCTGGCCACTCATGGCAACACGCGACTGGGCGGTGATGACATTGACCAACGCATCGTTGATTGGTTGCTGGAACGAATCGATGTGAACCCGGATGCGTCGCTGCGCGCTCGAGTCCGCGAGGCAGCGGAGGTAGCGAAGGTAGCGCTCTCTACAGAAACAGAGGTGACCATTCAACTGCCGTTTGTTTTGGGTGATACCAGTTTTGAATGCGTGCTCTCGCGGGAAAAACTGGAGGCTTTGGCCACTCCGGTGATCGAGCAAACGCGCGCGCATTGTAGGCAGGCGCTGGCGGATGCGGGCGTCGCGGCTGCCGAGTTGAATCAGGTGATTTTGGTGGGCGGCCAAACGCGGATGCCGTTGGTGCGACGGCGCGTATCGGAATGGTTCGAATGCGCGGAATACGCGGAGACGCGCGGCGACATTCGTCTGGGCGATTCTTTTCACGAAACAGATGGGCCGACACTGAACACGTCCCAAAACCCAGACGAAGCGGTCGCACTCGGCGCGGCGATTCAAGGGGCGATTTTATCGGGGGACATTCGGGATATGGTTTTACTCGATGTGACGCCACTGTCACTTGGGCTGGAAACGTTTGGCGGTTTGATGAATGTCATCATCCCGCGTAACACCACGGTGCCGACCAAAGCAGGAGAGATGTTCACCAACGCCGTGGACGGCCAACGCCAAATGTTGGTTCACGTGCTGCAAGGCGAACGCGAGAAAGCAGTCGATAATTGGAGTCTTGGCAAGTTTGAGTTGGGATTTAAGTCCGCCAAGCGCGGCGCGGCGCGAGTGGGGGTGCAGTTTGAAATCGATGCGGATGGCATCTTGCACGTGCTCGCGCGCGACACGGCAACGGGTCACGAGAAAGTTGTTGAAATGAAATCGGCCGTGGACGTCGATGATATGGCGGTTCAGCAAATGGTGGAGGAATCCGTGGAGCACGCCTTCGAAGATATGGATGCGCGCAAATGGATCGAGGCCGCACTCAAAGCGCGCGAAGCCGTGAACGCTGCTCGCGGAGGATTGGAGGAGTTTGCTGATGAATTGCAAAACGCGGACGCTATCCGAACCGCGTTGGATTTGGTGGAATCCGCGCTGGAAACTGAAAATGATTTACCCACGCTCAAAGGCGCCGTGGCTAAGCTCGACGAAGCGACTTTGCCGCTGGCGGATTTGATGATGGATCGAGCGATGGAAGCGGTGTTGCGCCAGCGTGGGATGCTCGATTGACGATCAGGTTTCGGCCTGTTTTTCGTCGTTGACTTCGAGGCTTTCGAAGGCGTTGTTCAGCGTATCGCCGGTGGGCTCTTCGTTGCCGGTTTCCTCGTCATCATCGTAATGAATTTCATCTTCCATCGGAATTTCTTCGCCGTGTTTGCGATGAGGATTTTCAGCGCGTTGTTTAGCTGGAAGCGGGTTGACTAAAATCGTGATGCCGCGCCCGACCAAACGCGGTGCAGTGTCGGTTTTGCCGAAGGGTAACAATTCTTTGACAAACCGTTTCACGGCGTCGAAGCCAAACTCTTTGTGCGCATTTTCACGGCCACGGAAGCGCAGGTAGATTTTCACCTTCATGTCCGCGCACAAAAAATCAATCGCGCGAGTGAGCTTGAAATCAAAATCGTGCTTTTCGCAGCGCGGTCGGAGTTGAACTTCCTTCACCTTATTGGTTAGGGCGGACTTTTTGTTCTCCTTTTTCTTTTTGGATTCCTCGTACTTGTACTTTCCGAAATCGCACACGCGGCACACTGGCGGGCGGGCGTTGGGCGCCACTTCCACGAGATCGAGCCCGTGTCGCTTGGCGAGTGCAATGGCTTCGCGCGTTTCCAGCACGCCGACTTGCACTCCGTCTGCTCCCACCACGCGCACTTCGCGTACGCGTATTCGATCGTTCACCCGTGTGCGGGGTTCCCAGCGTCGTCCTCTGCCTTTATACGGGCGACTCAAAGTAATTCCTGAAGTTGTGTGTTAATCATACAAACTGGTCGGCCAATTGCGCCGGTGCGGTTTCTTTTCTAGTCATTTAGACGGCCGTGGCAAGGGAAAATTTTACCCAAGTTTTCTTTTTGCGTGCGTCTAGGTCGTCTCTCCGCTAGCGTCCCGCCCCTTATGGCGACCTTAAAACCATTTGCCGCACTGCGTCCGAAGGCGGATTTAGCCGCAAAAGTTTGTGAACTGCCTTATGACGTGATGAACAGCGACGAAGCCCGCGTTCTTGCGAAGGACAACCCTTTTAGTTTTCTGCACGTCAGCAAACCGGAAATCGACCTCGAGCCCTCCATCGACGTGTATTCGGATGCTGTGTACGCCAAAGGCGCGGAAAACTTTCGACTGCTGCAGGAGCAGGGCGCGCTCGCGCAGGACGCGCAACCGTGCATGTACCTCTACCGTCAAGTGATGGGTAGTCATACCCAAACCGGTCTCGTAGCCGTTGCGAGTGTTTCCGAATACGACAGCGGCATCATTAAAAAACACGAACTCACCCGCCCCACCAAGGAAGACGACCGCGTGCGCCACATGGAAGCACTCAACTCCCAAACCGGGCCCGTATTCCTCACGTACCGCGCCACCGCCGAACTCGACACCCTCACTAAGCGGCTCACATCCAACGATCCCGCCATCGATCTCACGGCCGATGACCACGTGCAGCACACCGCGTGGGTGATCGATAACACCGAGGACATCGCCTTCATTGAAGCCCAGTTTGACAATTTAAATTATTTGTACATCGCCGATGGCCATCACCGCAGTGCCGCCGCTTCGCGAGTGTGCGCCGCACGAAATGGCGCGGGACAAAGCGACCAGTTTTTGACCGTCATTTTCCCGCACGACCAAATGCAAATCCTTGCGTATAATCGTGTCATCAAAGATTTACACGGCCAATCCTCGGCCGATTTTTTGGCAGCATTGGAAAATATCTTTCAAATCGTGGAAGGCGGTGCCGGTGAATGCACCCGCAAAAATGAGCTCGGACTTTACCTTGATGGCCAATGGCGGAAGCTTACGTTCAAGCCCAATTACGCAACGGCGGAAACGCTGATGGATGAACTGGATGTCGCATTGTTGCAAAACCACGTACTTGCGCCGTTGCTCGGAATTGAAGACCAACGCACAAGTGATCGGCTTGATTTCATCGGAGGTATTCGCGGCACAGCGGAATTGAAGCGCCTTGTGGACGCGGGCGCGGGCTGCGCGTTTTCGATGTTCCCGACGAGCATTGAGGATTTAATGGAAATCGCCGATGCCGATGGATTGATGCCGCCCAAGAGCACTTGGTTCGAGCCGAAGTTGCGTGACGGCTTGTTTTGTCATATGATTTGATTTTACGAAAATGAAAATTGTACTCGCATATTCCGGAGGACTTGACACCTCGGTGCTGCTCACGTGGCTTAAGGAAAAATACAACGCCGAGATCATCGCCTTCTGCGCTGATGTAGGCCAGGAAGAGGAGTTGAGTGGTCTCACTCGGAAGGCCAAGCGCACCGGCGCGTCGAAAATGTATATCGACAATCTACAGGAAGAATTTGCCCGTGATTTTATTTACCCGATCATGCAGGCCGGCGCGATTTACGAGGACCAATATTTCCTCGGCACCAGCATCGCACGTCCACTCATCGCCAAGCGGATGGTGGAAATTGCCCGCAAAGAAAAGGCCCACGCCATTGCTCACGGAGCCACCGGTAAAGGCAATGATCAAGTTCGCTTCGAGTTGACGACAGCCGCACTGGCGCCGGACCTCGACATCATAGCCCCGTGGCGGATGGCCGAGTTCCGTGCGGAATTCCCCGGTCGCAAGGAGATGATCACATACTGCCGAAAACACAAAATCGACGTCGAAGCCAGTGCCAAGAAACCTTACTCGATGGATCGTAATCTCCTGCACATTTCTTACGAAGCGGGAATTTTGGAGGATATTGAATTCGACGCATTCGCGCCAAAAAATAAAGGTATGTTCAAGTTGTCCGTGTCGCCCGAGGAGGCACCGGGCAAGCCCGAGCACGTGACGCTTGATTTCGAAAATGGCAACTGTATCGCCGTGAATGGCAAAGCCCTCTCGCCGCTCGGTGTGATGCGCAAGCTCAATCAGCTCGGCGGCAAACATGGCGTTGGTCGCGTGGACATCGTGGAGAATCGTTTCGTGGGAATGAAAAGTCGCGGCGTGTACGAGACGCCCGGCGGCGCGATTTTGCATTTCGCCCATCGCCAAATCGAGACCATCACTCTTGACCGTGAAGTGATGCACATCCGTGATTCCCTCATCCCGAAATACAGCGAGCTGGTGTACAACGGTTTTTGGTACGCGCCCGAGCGTGAGATGTTGCAAGCACTCGTCACTGAAAGCCAACGTAATGTCACCGGCACGGTTAAAGTGAAACTCTACAAAGGCAACCTGATGATCGCCGGTCGTCAATCGCCCATGAGCCTCTACAGCGCCGACATCGCTACAATGGAAGCTGACCCCACGGAAGCGTACGATCAGGATGATGCAACTGGTTTCATTAAACTGAATGCACTCCGATTAAGAGTGCGCGCTAAAGTGCAAAGGAAGCGCCGGCGAAAATAATTATCGCTCGGCGGGGAGTTTTACCTGCGCGCTTACATTCGTAATTCCAACCACGCGGGCGGTGTCACGTGCGGTGACTACGGCTCCGAAGGGGGCGGCTTTGTCGGACTGAATAATGAGGGTAACGTCAGGTTTTTTAGCGGCATGCGCACGGAAAATGCGTTCCATTTCAAAGGTGGTCACCACTTTACCATTAATTTCCCAGTGAGGAGGCAGGGCTTTGATTTGAATGCTGAGCGGGCCATCGCCGGCGGCGGTGAGATCTTGCGTGCGTGAGTCGGGTAGGGCGAGGTCGATAGTGGGCAGTCGGTCTTTGAAGGTGGTGCTGACCACTAAAAAAATTAAAACCACCATCAACACATCGATCAGCGAAATGATAATGACCGGTGGCGCGGATCGGCGTTGGCGCGGACGAAATTGCATTAGTTCTCTGTGCGTTGATATTGCGAGCGCAGGAATTCGTCGCAGAGCGATTCCATTTCGATGGATAGCGTTTCAATGCGGCGATTGAAATAACTCCACGCCACCAAAGAGGGAATGGCAACCACGAGACCGAGCAGCGTGGCGTTGAGGGCGATACTGATGCCTTGGGCGAACACGGGTGTTTGCTGCGCGGTGCCTTCGATGCCCATTCCGTGAAAGAGCGTGATGAGCCCAAAAAGTGTACCGACTAATCCAAGCAACGGTCCGATGCCGGTGATGATTTCCAAAACCACCACGCCGCGTTCCAGTTTGGCGACTTCGGCTCGTGCGCGGGTTTGGAGCAGTTCGGCATTTTCTTCGCGCGGTAAATCAAGATGCTCGATGCTCGCGATGAGCAGTCGCCCGTGGGGGGAGGGGCGCTCGTTGCACGCGGCGCGTAGGGCGAGCAGTTCTTCCGGCTTGCGACAATGGGTGGCGGTTTTGGCCAGTGATTGGGGGATGACAGTTTCGTGTCGCAAAGCCATCCCGCGTTCTGCAATGAGGCCGAGGCTAATGACCGAAAGAAAAATCAAAATACCGATAATGCCCGTTTCCATTTTGGACTTGGGCGGCTCGGTTTGTTCGGTGGATGGCTGTGGCGTTGCCGGTTTGCCGGCTACCGCGGGGAGGGCGCAGGTGAGGTACAGGAGGCAGAGTAGGGGGGCGAGGCGCGCGTAGAGTGAATTCATCGAATGATGTAATGAAAAGTAATTCGGCAATTGCGGGAATCTGTTTTTAATTTTTTGCGCATCGTATCCGGCCAACGCTCAAAGAGTGCAGAGCCGTTGATGGATTCGCGGCAGCAGTATTCTTGAATGCCGCTGGCGCCGGCGCTGGTGATGGTGTTTTCGCGCACTTTCATTCCGGTGATTCGGCCGTCGGCATGTAACACAAAATCAATCATCACCGTGCCTGGGTAACGGGATTTGCGCGTTTCTAGCAATTGAAACCACTTGGCCTTGATGGTGGCAATGAAGCGGGCGTCGTATTTACCAAAGCCGGTGAGGCGTACATCGAGTGCGTGAGGTCCTCTCAGTTGGACGCCGCCTTCGAAGGGCATTGGGCGTCCGGCAATCGTGCCTTTTCCGGCCTGCGCCTGTGCCTGTGCCAAATTTGGCGGGCGATGTTCAATTACCTTGGGAGTGGTGATGGGAACAGTGCTGGAAAAATTCGGTGGATTAAAAGGCTGCAACGGAGCGAGCGTGCCCGACTCGCCGGACTGCACAATAGCGAGCGGCGTGGGTCGGTGGGGCGTTGGCTTTTTGGGAATTACAACGGGGGCCACTACTGGGCGTGCGGACTGGGGTTTGGCGGGAGAGGGCTTGGCGGCCAACAGTTGTGACGCGGCGCTGGCGTCATCGGAGTGGGCGCGACGTTCGACTTTTTGTTCGCCCTCGATTTTTGGGGTGTCCGTTTTGCCGATCTCAGGATTGGCGGCGAGACTGTTGGCATCGGAATAGTTTTCCGTTTGTTTGGGGGCTTCCTCGGTGGCGACGTTGGGATCCACGGGAACGAAGATTTGAGGATTGGCTTTGGCTTCGGGTTCCGGCTCGGCAAGGAGTCGAACGGTCACGAGGCGTTCCTTGGGTTTTGTGTTTTGGAAAATTGCAGGAGTCTCAAGCCACTTGCCCCAAATGATGCCCGCCACCACTGCGAGGTGGATTGTCAATGTCACCACGGCGGCCAGCGTGATGTGGCTGGTCTCAGCTTGTGGCATCGGATGATGGGGGTGGGTTGACATCCTCGGGGGTGAATATCACCTAAACACGGTCGCGTGGCAATGATGAGTTAATGTTGCACGGTGAGCTTCTGGTCGCGCACGGGCACGGTGACGCGGGCTTTGGGCTTGAGTTTGCCGAGGGTTTCGCCAAAGGCGAGGGCGCTTTTCTCCTCACCGTGTACCACATAAATATCACTGATATCGCCGGTGCAAGATTCCACGTGGGCGATCAATTCATCGCGGTCGGCGTGGCCCGAGAAGGCGTCGTGCCGTGCTACTTGCGCTTTAACTTCATATTTTTCGCCAAAAATATTCACCGGCGAATCGCCATTGGCAATGCGCGCGCCGAGTGTGTGCTGCGCGCAATAGCCAACAAAGAGCACGAGGTTGTTCGGGTTCTCAATGTTATTTTTCAAATGATGCCGAATGCGGCCGCCTTCACACATTCCTGATGAGCTGATGATGATGGCCGGGCCATCCAGTTTGTTGAGTTGAATGGAGCGCGAAACCTGTCGAATGTATTGGAGGTTTTCCATACCGAATGGGTTCTGCTTTTCGCGTAGGAATTGATAAATCGATTCATTGAAACATTCGGGGTGCAACCGGAATACTTCGGTGGCATTCACGCTGAGTGGACTGTCGACAAAGATGGGGATATCCGGCAAATCACCGCTCTCGGCGAGTTGATGCAGCGTGTAGACCACCAACTGCGTGCGACCTACAGAAAAGGCGGGGATGATAATTTTTCCGCCGCGGTGGGCGGTCTCGCGAATGGCTTTGGCGATTTCGACCACGGACAAATCGCGGTCGCCGTGGAGGCGGTTGCCGTAGGTGCTTTCGATGTGAAGCACATCCACATTTTCAACCGGCACGGGGTCACGTAAAATGGCGTGCCCGCCGCGGCCCACATCGCCAGTGAAGAGGTAGCGGTATTCTTTGCCGTCCTCGCGGACATCGAGCACCACCTGCGCGGAGCCAAGAATGTGGCCGGCATCGTGAAAGGAGAGCGTCACGCCATCGGCGATGAGCATCGGCCGATCGTAATTGAGGGAGACAAACTGGCGTCCGGCGCGTTCGGCATCTTCTACGCTATAAAGTGCCTCAACGGGCGGCAGGTTTTTCTTGGCGCGTTTGCGCGAGATGTATTCGGCATCGTGCTGTTGAATGCGCGCGGAATCAGCGAGCATAATGGACGCCAGATCGCGCGCGGCGTGGGTGCTGAAAATGTTGCCGCGATAGCCCTGCCGCACGAGGTTTGGGAAATTCCCGCAGTGATCGATGTGCGAATGGCTCAGCACGGCCGCGTCAATGCTGGCGGGGTCGAAAGAGAAATTGCGATTGCGATCGTTGGACTCATCGCGTCGGCCCTGATAGAGGCCGCATTCGAGCAAGATTTTCTGCCCGTTCACGCTGAGCACAAACATGGATCCGGTGGTCGTTCGGGTTGCCCCGCAGAACTGTACTTCCATAAACGCACTATACCAAAAAGCAGGGTATGAGTCGAGAATGGAATGGACAAGACGCGGCCCAAGGGCTTGAGTGGGCCGGTGGACGGCAATGATTTCGAGAGTTTGGATGGGTTGAAGGTTTCAGTGGATGAATTGGTGTATCAACCCCAAGTGCTCACCGCGCCGGATCGGCCGCATTGTTTTGCTTATTATATTACGATCGCCAACGAGACCGACCACACCATCACGCTTAAGGGCCGCAAATGGGTGGTGGAAGAAGCAAGCGGTGAAGTTACGGCGGTGGAGGGCGATGGGCTCGTGGGTGAAATGCCAACGCTCGAACCGGGCAGTTCATTTAGTTACAACAGTTTTCACGTCATTCATGCCCGCAGAGCCATCGCGCGTGGAAGCTACATTGGGCTCGATGAAACCGGACGACGCGTGTTGGCGGCAATTCCGGCTTTTGAAATGGTGGTGCCGGATCAGCCGGAAGTGGGCTACGCTTGATTAGCGTTGCCGGAAAATGATGCGCGCCTTGCTTAGATCATAAGGCGACATTTCCACCGTCACCTTGTCTCCGACGCTGATGCGGATCCAATGCTTGCGCATTTTTCCGGAAATATGTGCGAGGACTTCGTGGCCATTAGCCAGTTTGGCCATGAACATGGTGCCAGGCATTACCTTCGAAATAACGCCTTCAAGTTGTATGGGTTCTTCTTTCGCCATGCGAGAAAGCGCGCACCTTGCCGAGTGGGTCAATCGAAAGCAAGCCAAACCCACCCACAAAGTGCACAAAAAAACCGACCTCACAAAGGGCCGGTTTGAATTGTTTTTGAGTGGGTGAGGTTACTTTTCGCTCGGGCTATCTTTGCCGGCAGCCAGTAATTTTTCAACTTTCTCTTCAAGGTTGTGGCGCGCGTTCATGTCCACCAAGTTTCCCTTGGTGTCGATTAGCCACATGGCCGGGATGCTGCGGATGCCAAACTCTTTGGCGATGGCGTTGCTCCAGCCTTTGCCGTCGAAGTGCTGCGGCCAAGGCATGCCCTTTTCGGCCACGAACTCGGTGAGCTTGTCTTCCTTACTGTCGAGAGAAATACCGATAATCTCAAAACCTTTTTTGTGGAGCTTGGCGTATGTTTTTTTGACGTTGGGGATTTCCGCAACGCACGGCCCGCACCAAGTTGCCCAAAAATCGATGAGCACTACTTTGCCTTTCATTTTGGAAACATCGACCTTGCGTCCGTTCACGGAGGTGAACTTGATAGGTACGGGGTTTCCCAGTGCATTCATTTTTTTCAGTTCGGACTTGGCGCGATCAGTAATGCGGGCGAATTTTTCGTCCTTTAGGCCGGCCAGTTCGGTGATGGTTTTCTTTTTAAGTTTTTCGTCCGAACTCATTGATGCGGCTTCCAGCATCATGGCGCGCGGGCCGACTTCCGATGGGAATTGCTTGGCGAGTTCGCGGGCACCTTTTAGGTAGGCAGCCATGGCACCGTCGCGATCCTTTGCCATCATGGGTTTGATCTTCGCGATCAATTCTTTAGCAGCATCGCTAAACGTAGGTTTTTTGTCTTCAGCAGAAACTGTGAGGCTGAACATAAGCGCCGCCACAAAGGACATCCGCAGGAGGTTTTGGATTGTGTTTTTCATAGTTTAAATATTTCGGGCAACGACGATTCTAGCTCATTTCTGACGATTGGCCAGTTTTATTTATGGTCTATAGGTGGTGCTGGCTGGCTTGACGGTGAGCAGTTTTTCACTTTGTCGACTGTCACGGAGTTGGGCGGCTTGGTTGTTAAAAGTTAGGGCGCTGAAAATGATGGCTGCGATGAGCTTTGTTTTGATCAGGCAGTATCCTTGAGTATTTTGAGTCCGTCGTCTTTGATGTACATCGTCTGTGTGGGATAGGCGAACTCGAGGCCCATTTCTTCAGCGACATCCATAATTTTCAAATTCACCCGCTGGCGGGTTTCCAGATAATCCTTCCAAACCGTGGTGGCGGCGAAGTAATACAGGAATACATCCAGTGAGCTGGGGCCAAAATCAGTGAACTGCACTAGCATATAATCCTGATCCACGCCTTCGTCTTCTTGCAAAAGTTTTTCGACTCGCTTGATAAATTTTCGGATTTGATCGGGCTTGGCATCGTACGTCAAACCGAGGGTCATCTTGATGCGGCGTTTGGGCATTTGTGACCAGTTCTTGATCGTCTCTGTGGCGAGCGTGCCGTTGGGGACGGTCATTAGCGTTTTGTCGAACATTCGAATTTTGGTGCTGCGAAAACCGATTTCCTCCACGTCGCCATCGATGCCGCTGCCCACAGTAATCCAGTCGCCCACTTTGTACGGTCGGTCAGATAGAATGTTTACCGTACCCACAAGGTTAGCTACTGAATCCTTCGCTCCCATCGAAAACGCCAGTGCGCCCACACTGAGCAAGGCGGCGAGGCCGGTGATATTCACGCCGATGGTTGCTAGAATTGTAAGGCCACCCACGATAACCACCATGATACGCAGTGCCTTTTTAATGAGCGGCACGAACTGGCCCTTCATGCCTGCGTCTTTGTGGGAAACCAGTTCATCGAGGTAATGGGCCGCTACATCCACCAAGCGATACACGCCCCAAATTATAACGATGCCGAGAAAGATCGTATAACTTTTTCCGATCACGGCAGCTGGGAAATTGGCAAGATTGAAGACCAACAGAAACGCCGCTACATGAATCGCGCCAATCATCACAAAAGCGTTCACCGGCTTGATGATGGATTCGAACAAAAGGTCATCCCATTCCGCCTCAGTTTTTGCCACGAGAGCAGTGATCTTTTTCTCGATGTATTTGATGACGATTCGCTTAATGACTAATCCGATGAGGATGGCCAGAAAAGCGGCAACGAATTGCCACGTGGAAATCCCCAAGATTTTTTGGCCGAGATTGCTCTCGAGTGTCTGCACCCATTCGGACTCGCCGAGGGTTTTCTTGTAGCCCTCGGTTTTTTGTGTGGCCACATCGTTTGTGCTTGTGGCGGCGGCAATGGGGCCGATGGTGAAGATGAATAGTAACGCCAAAAGGGCGATTCGGGAAAGCCAATGGTTCATGGCGCGACAGTGTGCAGTTATTGATTTGCGGGTCAAGCCTGAGGCGAACCCGTCAAAATCCACTTCGCCAGTGCGAGCAGGAAAAAGAAGCCCGCTACGTCTGTGACGGTGGTGATCAAAATGCTGGAGCCCAGCGCGGGGTCGAGCCGGAAAAATTTCAGAGCAAATGGAATGAGCACCCCGAAGAGCGCGGCCGCCAGCAGGTTAAGGACCATCGCCGCACCGACCACGAGGCCGAGGATCGCGCCCATTTCTGCTGTGATCCCGAATTTGGGCGCAATCAAATAACTGACCAATCCCACGATTAAGCCGATGATGGTGCCGATCAGTAATCCTAAAAGCAATTCCTTGAACAATGCCTTGCGGCCGTCGCCCGGCGACAGTTCGCCCAAGGCCATGTCGCGAATAATCACGGTGACCGTTTGCATGCCCGCGTTACCGCCTTGGCTGGCGATGATCGGCAAGAAAACCGCCAGCACCACAAATTCCTTGATGGTTCCCTGGAACACGCCAACCACCGCGCCGGCGAGACAGGCAGTCAGCAGGTTGACAAACAGCCACGGCAAGCGGCGTTTGAAGGATTGCGTCCACGGCGTGAGTGTGCGCTCTTCACCGTCGAGGCCCACCA
>JAPKEI010000366.1 GCA_028872685.1 Verrucomicrobiota bacterium
CGAGGAGCTGGATGGCGGCGGTTTTGTTAGCGGCGATGACGGGTTCGGTGGCGTACCAGTAGAGGTGCGGGAGGTTGGGGTCGGTGGCATCCTCAGCGTGGGACAGGAGGCCGGAGAGCACTTTGGCGCGCTGGGCTACCGGGGTGCGGGTCAGGGCGCTGGCGAGGTACATCCGCACGATGGGGGATTTGTCTTCGCGGGCCATTCGCGCAAATTCACCGCGCGCGGCGGCGCTTGGCCTTTTATTTTCGCACAGCAACTGAATGGCCCAGCCGCGCAGCATCGCGTCGCGATCCTTCAGCAATTCGAGCAGGTCAGCCTCGACCAGGCCGCCGATGCCGTGCAAGCACCACAAGGCGCGCAGGCGCAGGGCGGTGGTTTTGCCTTTTCCTCCTGTTGCGAGTTGGGTTTTCAAGATGGGATCGACAATGGCGAAGGCGTGGTCGCGGGTTTTCTGCCAGGCGGCGGCGTTTTGTTTTGCGTCGAGTGACACGGGCGACCACTGCCGGTGCATTGTGTTCAAGCGCTCCTGCAGGGCCCGGCGGGCGTGGCGGGCGTACCAGTCGTTTGGATGCGCCTGCAGCTTGACGAGCTCCACGTGCGTGCGCTTGGCCAAGTCCACGGTCGTGCGTTTTTCGTCTTGGTAAACGACCTTGAACACGCGGCCGTTGGAGCGGTCGTGGCTGTCGGGTTCGCGGCTGTGGCATTGATTTTTGTCGTACCAGTCGATGAGGTACACGCTGCCGTCGTGGTCGTAGCGCAGGTTGATGATCTGACTCCAGCGGTCGTTGAACTGCACGAAGTCCGCGCCATGGCTGGCGATGTAGCCGCTACCGCGCGGCTTTAGCACGTCCATGTTAATGCGCGCGCCGTGGATGTTGTTCATGAAGGCTTGGCCGCGGTACTGGGCCGGCCAGCTGTCGCCTAGGTAAATCATCAGGCCCGCGTGGGCGTGGCCGCCGCCGGCTGCCGCGGTGGCGCTGGGGACACCGGGGGTTTTGCCCCAGTGCGCGTGGTCGCGGATGTTGCCGGCGTAGTGGAGGTGGTCGGCGATCGTCTTGATGTCGTCGTAGGTATGCGGGTTGAAATGCTGGCCGCCCTGACGCTGGTAGCGGCCGCCCTGTATCATGTGGAAAAAATGCGGGATGACGCAGGCCTCGATGAAGCATTGGCCGTGCGCGTTGAAGTCGACGCCCCACGGGTTACTGGTGCCCTGCGCGAAGGCCTCGAAGGTGTGCCGCGTGGGATGATAGCGCCACACACCGGCGTTGAAGGGCACGCGGTCGGCGGCGGCCGTGCCGGGTTTGCCGACGCGGCTGTGGGTGAACACGCCGTGGCAGCCGTACAGCCAGCCGTCCGGCCCCCAGATAAAACTGTTGAGCGTCTCATGCGTGTCCTGATAGCCCCACCCGTCGAGCAGAATTTGCGGTTTCCCGTCGGGTCGGTCGTCGCTGTCACGGTCAGGGATGAACATGAAGTTTGGCGCGGCACCGACCCAAACGCCGCCGAAGCCGACCTCCAGCCCGCTCACGAGATTGAGCCCCTCGATGAACACCTTGCGTTGGTCAAACTTGTGGTCGCCATTGGTGTCCTCAAGAATGATAATGCGGTCGCGCGCCTTGTCGGCCGGTTGGCGGTGCGGATAACTGTACGCCTCGGCCACCCACATGCGGCCGCGATGGTCGAGCGTGAAGGCAATGGGCTGCATCACGTCCGGCTCCGCCGCGCTGGCGATGGCGCGAAAGCCCGGCGGCAGCTTCATCGCCTTGGCGGCAACCCCGGCGGTTGCGCCATCGAGCAGTGGTTTTTCAAACACCAACGGCTTCGGCGGCTGCACGGCGTTGGCGAAGCGCGGGCGCTTGGCGTAAAATCTGAAGTCGTCGAAATTCACATGGCCATAGCCACCTGTGTGCTCGTCAACGACGCGAATAAAAATTGATTTGCCAGCGTGCGCACGCAGATCCATCACCACCGGCCGCATCGTTTCGCTGTTGCGCCCGCTCATTTTGAAAAACACCTGTCCACTGTCCGCGCGAATCAACTCCACGCGAGTCTCCTTGTGGTTGCCACCCCCAATGCGAAACGCCGCAAAGGGATGCGTCACCTGAAACACCGCCGAGGTCAGCGTGCCTGTGGGCATATCAAAAAGTTTCTCGAACCCCCCCAGCCAGAAATCCCCTTGCGGCTTGGCCGTCTTGCCCTCGCCGAACTTACGCTTGGGGTCAATTTCGCCCGCTATGGGTTGGCCGACAAAGGCTTTGCCCTTGGCAGTCCAATCCGCGAGCGTACCTTTTTCAAAATCGAGATTGAGCACTTGGCCGTTTTCCCCCTTCGGCAAAACGCCCTTGGGCAATGCCGGCGGCGTGTACGGCTTCGGCTGGGCCTTATCGTACTCGGCGGCGCTGACTTTGCGCACAGCATGCAGCAACACGTGTGTGCCCTTCATCCCGGCAGACACGATGTCCGGCAAGCCGTCGCCGTTCACGTCGCCGATGGACACCTGCCGGCCGAGACCCGAATCGGTGTCAGCGCGCTGCGGCACGAAGTCGACACCGTCTTTGCCGCGCACAAGTTTGAACCAATACACCACCGCACCCGCGTTCCATTGCGGCGACTGTTTGTGATGCGACCAGTAGGTCTTGCCGGTGACGATGTCCTTCAACCCGTCGCCGTCCATGTCGCGCAGACC
>JAPKEI010000367.1 GCA_028872685.1 Verrucomicrobiota bacterium
TGCATGGCTATCACGCTGCCGGCGGCGGTGTCGTATGATCACGATGTGCGGCCCATCCTCGCGGCGAACTGCTTTGCCTGCCACGGGCCCGATGGCAGCACTCGCAAAGCCAAGCTGAGGCTAGACACTGAACAAACCGCGCGGCCGGTTTTGAAGGATTTGCTCAAACGCATTTCCCACATCGACCCCGAAAAACGAATGCCGCCGCCCAAGAGCGGCAAAAAGCTTTCCGCCGCGCAAATCACCACCCTCCGCCAATGGATCGCCCAAGGCGCGAAGTGGGAGAAACATTGGTCGCTCAAACCACTGCGGCGCCCGCCACTGCCCAAGCTAACCACCACCGAAAAAAAAAGGGCTCAAAATCCCATCGACCATTTCATTCGCGTTAAACAACTCGAACACGGTCTGCACCCTTCCCCCGAGGCCGACGCGCTCACCCTCATCCGCCGCCTCACTTTCGACCTCACCGGACTGCCACCAACACCGACTGAGATTGCGGCATTTAAAGCCGCTGCCCAAAAGGATCGTAACACCGCCATTGAGCAACTGGCCGACCGATTGCTGGCCTCGCCGCAGTATGGCGAACGCTGGGGACGGCACTGGTTGGATGTGGTGAAGTACGCTGACACCTGCGGGTACGACAAGGACAAGCTACGACCCAATGCCTGGCCCTACCGCGACTATATCATCCGCTCCTTCAATGAAGGCAAACCCTACGCACGTTTTGTGCAGGAACAGATCGCGGGAGATACACTCTTCCCCGGCACGACCGATGGCATCCTAGGCCTAGGCTTCATTGCTGCGGGCCCGTGGGATTTCATCGGGCATGTGGAGGTGCCCGAGTCCAAAATCGATGGTCGCGTGGCGCGACATATTGATCGTGATGAAATGGTGTCCAATACAATCAACACATTTACCAGCACCACAATCCAGTGCGCACGCTGCCATGATCACAAGTTTGATCCCTTCACGCAGAAGCATTACTACAGCCTCCAGTCAGTTTTTGCCGCAGTGGACCGAGCTGACCGCACCTATGGTGTTAATCCTGAGACTACAACAAAGAAAGCCAACCTCACCAAACGTATCTCGGATTTGAACAAGCAACTTGCCGCCATTGAAGCGAAAATCAAAAAAGAAGGGGGCCCACAACTGGCCTCGCTTGATAAGCAAATCGCCGGCCTACGGCTGAAGGCCAAGCTGAAGAGTAAACGACCGGAGTTTGGCTACCACAGTGCCATCGTCAAATCTCCTGACACAACCAAGTGGGTACAGATTGACCTAGGGCAGGCATTTGATCTGCAACGCGTGGTGCTGCGCGCCTGCCATGATGAATTCAATAACATCGGCGGAGGCTTCGGTTTCCCCGTGCGCTTCAAGGTGGAAGCTGCGCTCACGGCCGAATTCAATAATGCCATTAGGCTCTTTGACCAAACACAGGGTGACTTCCCCAACCCGGATATTGCGCCTGTCAGTTTTGAGGCAAAAACCAAAGCGCGCTTCCTGCGGGTTACGGCCACTAAACTCGCGCGCCGCAGTAATGACTACATTTTGGCATTGGCCGAATTGGAAGTTTTTGATGCCACCGGCAAAAACCTTGCGCTCAAGGCAAGAGTCAGTTCACCGGATTCCATTGAGGCACCCGTGCGCTGGCGGCGCATCAATCTCACGGATGGAAATTTTCCGATTGCCACCGATGTGAAAGCCATTGGTGCCTTGCAAAAAGCACAAGCCGAACGGCAGAGAATTGCTGCTAAACTTCAAACGCCTGAACGGCAGGCGCGCCGCAAAAAATTACAGGGACAAATAGCCGCGGCCACAAAGGAATTGAAGTCCATCCCTCAGGGCCAGATGGTTTATGCTGCCGCGACAGATTTCAAACTGCAGGGCAACTTCAAGCCTACCCAAGGCAAACCGCGCAACATCAAGGTGCTGCATCGCGGTAATATTCAGGAACCACGCGGTGATGTGCGACCGGGAACGTTGCCGATTTTTAAAGATGAAAATTTCGAATTCAAGCTGCCGACAGATCATACTGAATCCGCGCGGCGCTCCGCGCTGGCCAAATGGATCACGCGCAAAGACAACCCGCTCACCTGGCGTTCCATTGCCAATCGCATTTGGCTCTGGCATTTCGGTCAGGGCATTGTGGGATCCCCCAATGACTTCGGCCGGATGGGGCTTCTCCCAAGTCACCCAGAATTACTCGACTGGCTGGCGGTGGAGTTCCGCGATTCAGGCGGAAGCTTCAAGCACTTGCACAAGTTGATCGTCACCAGTGCCACCTATCGACAGACTTCGACCGTCAACAATCAATTCGCCGAGATCGATTCCAACAACCGCTACCTCTGGCGCATGAACCGCCGCCGCCTCGAGGCCGAGGAACTGCGTGACTCCATCCTCGCCACCAGCGGCGCGCTCAATAAAAAAATGGGCGGCCCCGGATTTTATCTTTTCGCTCTGGAAAAAACGGCTCACTCACCGCATTACGAGTATTATAAGTTTGATCCGGCTGACACTAAGAGTCACCGCCGCTCCGTCTACCGCTTTATCGTGCGCTCCCAGCCTGACCCTTTCATGACCACACTGGATTGTGCAGATTCGAGTCAGAGCACTCCACAACGCGACGAAACCCTCACCGCACTGCAAGCCTTGAGCCTGCTGAACAACAAATTCACCCTCCACATGGC
>JAPKEI010000034.1 GCA_028872685.1 Verrucomicrobiota bacterium
CTGCGCCACTGGATGCCTATGCTCAACACTCGAGCGGCATGGTTACTGGGCGCTGCGTTTTATTTGTATATGCCAGTCGCATCGATGACCAATCCACCCATGAATTGGGCCTATCCGCGCACAGAACAGGGCTTCAAACACGCCATCTCTCGCGGCCAGTACGACCGCATTGCGCCCTCTAATTTGACACGAATGTTTTACGATCGTAATTACGTTACGCCGGCACCCGGCACCCCGAGTCCGCGCACCCAATTTAACGGAGGCCAAGCCTACGTGTATCTTGAAGAAGCCGGCCAAGAATTTAGCAAAAGTTATTTGACACTGGCTTTTTTGCCAATGGTATTTCTACCGTGGATGGCCCTACGCGAACGGAGATGGATTGCCGCGCTCACGGGCATTTTCATCTCATTCACCATTATACTAATTTTCCTGCTCAATCCAACGGCCGACGAGCAGAACCGGCATTTATATAAAGTATTTTTTACTGCCACACACATCTTCATCGCGCTAGCCGCCGGATTAGGCGTGGCGATCATTGCTGCCACGCTGGCCACGCGGGATCGCCTACTTGCGGCCGGGTTGGCCGGATTCCTCTTTCTGCTATGTATTTTGGAAATCTACGATTCCTTCATTATTTTTAAGGCCACAGACTTCATCATCCCGCAATCTGCTGCTGTGATTGGGCTGTCGCTCATTTCCCTATTACTCCTCTGTGCTTTTGCTCGGCTAGCCGCGCCCGAATCGCTGCGCAACGGATTGCTGGTGCTGGCACTTGGGCTCATCGTTTTACTGCCAGTGCGCCCGGCGCTTTCCAACTGGGCGACCAATGAACAGCGCGGTCATCTATTCGGATACTGGTACGGGCATGATATGTTTTCACCACCGTTCAAAATTTATCCAGAAATGGACAAACACGCCATCTTGTTTGGTGGTACGGATCCGGGGCGGTTTGCGCCTACGTACATGATTTTTTGCGAGAGCTTCATGGCGGCCAAATATAAACGTGACAAGAAATTTGACCGACGGGATGTTTATATCATTACCCAAAACGCATTGGCCGATGGTACTTACCTGCAATACATCCGCGCCCATTACAACCGCAGCGCGCAGTTGGATGTCGATTTTTTCCGCAACATCGCCCACAAACTGGATCCGGATCAATCCGCAGCTAATGAAGGCAGAGAGAAAGCCCTCAAGCGACGCGGCACGCTTTACTCTCTCGCCCTATTTGGATTCCTGCTGGGCGGGGTGATGCTCATTCACGCTTCAGTTTTGCGAAGGAACGAGAAGAACCGCCGCGAATCATTGGGGGCCGGACTTTGGGGGGGCACTGTCATCCTTGGATCACTGCTGCTTTTGCCGCCGCTGGCGCAATCTATGGCACTCAAGGCGGATGAGGTGTTCACCGGCATAGGACAAGCCGTTGAGGAATCCCGCCGCGCACGCGGAGTGTACCCCAAAAATGAAATCCATACGCCCTCAACTTTGGATAATCAAATTGCGTTCAACGATTACTTGCAGGATGCCATGCAGCGCATGGGGCGCGGACAACTCGCCCACAACGAAAATGTGACGCTTAATTACCCGTTCCAGTGCCTGGACCCAACCTGTGGCACCCGCCAGCTCATTGCGATCGGACGGAACGAAATGCAAACATTCAAACGGGTGCAAGCACAAGGCGGTTTACCCTGTCCCAAATGCAATAAATTGATGCCCACCCCGCTCACCCCGCAAATGCAAGTGCGCGGCAATGGCTCGGTAATGGCAATCAACGCCCTCCTCACCAAAGTGATTTTCAACACCAATCCAGCGCACGAGTTTTATGTGGAAGAAAGTTTCCCGCTCCTGTGGATGTATCCATACATCACACCGCATGGCATTATCATGAAAATGGAGGCTGAACGGGAATTTGAAATCACCTCCATC
The DNA here is from genome assembly GCA_028872685.1 of Verrucomicrobiota bacterium. GTDB lineage: Bacteria > Verrucomicrobiota > Verrucomicrobiia > Limisphaerales > UBA1100 > JACNJL01. The sequence goes on from JAPKEI010000034.1 coordinate 1,927, forward strand.
AATCCCGCACCGTCGAACCTCGCCAACGCCACCGCACTAGTAAAGTTAGGCGATGAGCTGACATTGCGATCGGAGCCGGATCAAGATTCGGTGAAACCATTGGTCTCCGGAAAATATTTCGTGTCAGCAATGCAAACCAACGGTATGCCATCAGCCATCCGAGTTGAAGACGGCGGGCAGTTCGAATTAGCACCCCCAGAATTACTGTTTGTCACCAGCGAAAACAGCAACATCTCCCGAATCAAGGTGAAAATGAAGCGCATCCCCAACGCGGCCGCCTATCAAATCACCCACGCCGAAGTCGACCCAAGAATGACGGGATTGAATTTTAAGGTGAACGAAGTGCTGCAAGTTTTTGATCCCATTATTTCCGGCAGCTTACAAATCAAGCAAAGCGCCAAATTACGCGTGACTGAAATCAACGCACAAAGCGGCATTGCCCACGTGGAAATCATTCAGGGCGGACGATATATTCTGATGCCCCCACGCCACGTCAACCTCTACGCCCCCGATGGCACCCCGCTCCGCATGGAAATTCAATCGCAGCGAATCCCAAAACACACCGAGCTTTCCGAAGCAATGCTGGAGCGTGACCGGAAATTTTGGGATGAATACTCCAAACGGCTCATCGGCAACGTCATCAGCGCGGACATGTCAGTGAAGGCCATTTGCGAATGGGTCGAGAAAACCCACCTCCGCCGCGACCTCAAGGGGTTCAATGGCGACCCGAGGTTTCTGCGCGACCAACAGGCCCAAAAAGGTTTTTCGAAGCTGCGCGGCTCCATCGGCAATATTTATGCCTGGCGCATGCGAATTTCACCCTTAGGCAGCGCGTTGCGAAAACGCTACGCACGCGAGGCAGAGTATGCCTATCGCCAAGCCTTTGCCTTTGGCCCCATCAGTCCCGAGGCCGTCATTCGCTATACAACTCTCCTCGGCGAACTGGGGCGGCATCGTGATGCCGTACATGTCACCCTTACTTTCCGCAAATTGGACCCTTATTTTCCGCAAACCAGACAAATGATCGCGCAGGCACTCGAGCGCGAGATTGCCATTCACGCCGCCGCGCACGAAATGGATAAAGCTTTGGAAGCTGCGGAATTTCTACAAAAATTGGTACCCAATCCGCGTTACAAACAATTGGTGGAAACGCTAAAAGACGCCATCAAGGCAAACCAAATTTATCTCAACCGTTTCCAACGCGACCCCGGAAATGTAGAGCATTTTAACATGGCTGTGAATGTTGCCGTGCAATCACATAAACTGAATTTACTTCCGGCTTTGATCAAGCGGTTTAAATCCAAAATGGAACAAAACGAACGCAACCTCGCCGCCTTGGCGCGCGCTTATAATTATCTCGAAGATTATGAGAACAAAGAGAAAGTTTATCAGGAAATGACCGCCCTCATCCCAAGCGACCCCGTGCCATGGTACGACCTGGCCAAAGTTCAAATGCGATTGAAAAAAACCAACGCCGCCGCCACTTCCCTCGCGCAATCGCTCACCCTTCATTCGCAATCCGCCGCCACTAATCGATATGATATTCCGGCATTCACCCGAACCAACATCACTTTAGGGCCCCTGCGAAAACGTCCGGAAATTCAGAAACTGCTGGAACCCAAAAAGGACTAGCCCGCGCGCGGGGCTTGCATGTCGTAGTTCAGTACCGAAAGGCAATAGAGCGCTGCGGTCTCACTGCGCAGGATTGCGCGGCCAAGCGTGATAGGATGCGCGCCGGCGGATGAAATCTCATTCCCCTCCTCCGGAGTGAAATCACCTTCCGGCCCAATCCAAATGCCAATGGAATCAGGCTTCGAGCCGTGTTCGGTTTCGTATTCGGAAATGTACTCACGCGGATGACGCGTGCGGCCCTGCAAACTGGCAATCAAAGGCAAATCAAACACCTCGCCACGCGCAAGAAATTCACGCGGCGTCACCGGCGGTTCAATCACCGGCAACCACGGGCTGCCGCATTGCTTGATGGAATCAATCGCAATCGAGCGCCATTTCCCCACCTTCGCTGCGCCATCCTCCACCTGCGCCACTGAACGTCCCGCCGCCAAGGTCACCACCCGATGCACGCACAGCTCGGTGGCTTTTTGGATGATGAAATCCATCGACTTCCCCTTCGTTATCGCCTGCAACAACGTGATGCGATACGGCAATGGTTCGATGCGGTTTTTCTGCTGGACCGTCAGCCTCGTGGACCGCTTGTCCACTGTGGCCGCCGTGCACATAAACTCATTCCCTGCTCCATCGAGCACGGCTACCCGCTCGCCTTCACGCACTCGCAGCACGATAGCGGCATGATGGCTTTCGCGCTCATCGAGCGTCAGGTCGCCTTCGGTCACGCGTTCGGGCGAGAGATAAAAACGGTGCATCAGCTGAAAAGGTTCCGGGCTTTATCGAGAAACCCTTTGCTCTGCGGATTCACGTCATCCCCGCAAAGGTCTGCGAATTCCTGCAACTTGGCTTTCTGTTCTTTGTTGAGGCGCGCGGGCACTTCCACACTCACGCGCACATTGAGATCACCTGTGCCGTAACCCTGCAAATTTTTCACACCTCGGCCCTTGAGGCGAAAAGTGGTCCCTGTTTGCGTGCTCGCGGGAATCTTAATGCTCGCGCTGCCGGTGAGCGTGGGCACTTTCAACTCTCCCCCCAACGCGGCCGTCACAAAACTAATCGGCACTTCACAGATTAGATCATCCTCTTCCCTATCGAAAATCTCATGCGGTCGCACATGGAGCACCACGTATAAATCTCCACTCGGACCGCCCCGTAAACCCGCCTCGCCATTGCCGCCACTGCGCAAACGTGTTCCGCTGTTCACCCCTTCGGGCACTTTCAGCGTGATGCTGCTTTTCTTTTCGTTGCGCCCACCGCCCCGACAATCGCGGCAAGGCTTCTCCAAAACTGTGCCCAACCCGTCACAGTGCGGGCAGGTCTGTTGCATCCGGAAAAATCCACGCTGCGCCACCACCTGTCCTTGCCCGTTGCAAGTACCGCAGCGTTTGCGACCACTACCGGAAGCCGCACCAGTGCCATCGCATTTTGCGCATCCATCAAGTTTGGTAATGGTGATTTTCTTTTCGCAGCCGAGCACTGCATCTTCAAAATCAACTTCCATATCGTAGCGCAAATCCGCGCCGCGCTGGACACCACTGGGATCGCGTTGCTGCCCCCCGCCACCGAAAAGTTGATCGAAAACCCCACTGCCGCCGCCGCCACCGAAGACTTGATTAAACAGATCTGATGCATCCACGCCGCCGTGAAATCCACCACCACCACCACCGCTCGGGCCCTCAAACGCGGCGTGGCCCATCTGGTCATAAGCAGCTTTTTTCTGATCGTCGCTGAGCACCTCGTAAGCTTCGCCGACTTCCTTGAATTTATCCTCAGCACTTTTGTCATCCGGGTTTTTGTCCGGATGAAATTTCACCGCCTGTTTACGATAAGCCTTTTTAATCTCGCTCGCCTCAGCTTCTTTGCCCACGCCGAGCACTTTGTAATAATCGCGCTTAGCCATTAGCTTTCCGTGGACTCAACTTCCACAACCGGCGCGGCGGCCACGATCACGCGGGCGGGGCGCACGAGACGATCACTAAGTTTGTAACCACGTTGCACTTGTTGCAGCACGGTACCTTCCTCCGCCTCATCGGTGTGTTTTCGGGAAATGGCCTCGTGCAGGTTGGGGTCAAACGTCTCGCCCAACGCATCCACCGGCTCCACACCGGATTCCTTGAGCACGCCGAGGAGTTGATCATAAATCATCTGCACCCCATCACGAATTGCCGGATCAGCATCGCCCGCAGCAACGAGTGCCATCTCAAAATTGTCCAGCACCGGCAGCAGTTTTTCCAGCAACCCTTGGTTGGCAAACTGGCGCGCCTCATCCTTTTCGCGTTGAGAGCGCTTGCGGAAATTTTCAAGGTCGGCTGCTTGCCTCACGAGCCGATCGTTGAGGTCATCGATCATCGCCTGCGCCTCCTTCATCGTTTTAGGGCCAACGGGTTCACTTTCCTCATAAGCCTCCGCCGCAGCCTTTTCAGCAAGTCGCTTTTCCAGCGTAGTCATCTCCGGTTGCTCAGCGGATTGCTTGTCTTTTTTCTTTCCCATATTCCAGAATTTCATTCGGCTTGTTTGGCCACTTTCAAATCAATATGTAAATCGCGCAATTGCTTTACTTCCACTGCCGCCGGACTGTCGGTCATCAGACAGGAACCTTTGGCCGTCTTGGGAAACGCAATCACATCGCGAATACTATCCGCGCCACACAGCAGCGCGATCAAGCGGTCAAAACCCAGCGCAATGCCGCCATGCGGAGGGCATCCGTATTTAAAAGCTTCGAGCATATAACCAAAACGCGCCTGCGTGACTTCCGGCGACAGCTTAAGCAAATCTTCAAAAATAGTTTTCTGCAATTCCGGCTGATGAATCCGAATAGAACCACCGCCCAATTCCACGCCGTTGACCACAACATCATAATGCTGACCTCGCACGTTCTTCGGATCGCTCTGAAGTTTGTCCGCGTCTTCCTGTACTGGCGAGGTGAAGGGGTGGTGACTGGAAAACCAACGATCCATTTCGCGATCAAACGCCAGCAGCGGAAACTCAATCACCCACAGGAAATTGAATTGATCCGCCGGAATCTCAAGCTTACCCATTTCCACGAGTTTACCCGCGGCGTATTGGCGAATGCGCCCGAGGATTTCACAGGCGTTGAGCCATTCATCAGCAGCGAATAAAATAAGGTCACCCTCCTCGACGTCAAGTTTTTCGGTTAACGCCGCCTTCTCGGCGTCGCTAAAAAATTTCACAATCGGTGATTTCCATTCACCATTTTCCACTTTGATGAATGCAAGCCCCTTCGCACCGAGGCCCTTGGCGATTTCGCTCATTGCCTCCATTTGGCCCTGCGTAACGCAGGCGAAGCCCTTGGCATTGATGGCTTTCACCACCCCACCCCGCTCCACCGCACCACTGAACACCTTGAACCCGCTCGCGGCGAAATCCTCCGTGAAATCCGCAATCTCCATCGCGTAGCGTGTGTCAGGCTTGTCGCTGCCATAGCGATTCATCACCTCGCGATATGGAATCCGCGGGAACGGTGTGGGAACGTCGTAGTCGAGTGCGGTTTTCCAAATCGTTTTCAACAAACCCTCGATGAGCGCATAAATATCTTCGCGATCGATGAAAGACATTTCAATATCGATCTGTGTGAATTCCGGCTGGCGATCGGCGCGCAAGTCCTCATCCCGATAACACCGTGCGAGTTGAAAATATTTATCCACCCCCGCGCACATCAGCACTTGTTTGAACTGCTGCGGCGACTGCGGCAGCGCATAAAATTCACCGGGAGAGATGCGGCTGGGCACGAGAAATTCACGTGCGCCCTCGGGCGTAGACTTAAACAGCGTGGGGGTTTCCACTTCCAAAAACCCCTCGTCATCCATAAACACACGTGTGGCGGTGGCCACCTTACTCCGCAGCCGAAGGTTGCGCGCCATCTCCGGACGGCGCAAATCGAGGTAGCGATACTGCAAACGTAGCTCCTCATTCACCTTGGCCGCCGCCTCGGGGTCATCGATTTGAAAAGGCAAAACCGCCGCGGCGTTGTGCACCTCCATCACGGCCGCCACGATCTCGATTTGGCCGGTTGAAATTTTGGGATTCTCTGTATCATCGGGCCGTTGACGAACTTTGCCGGAGACACTGATGACGCTTTCGCTGTGCAGTTTGCCCGCCGATTCCACCACGACCGGGTCGGTTTCTTGCGGATCAAAGACCAGTTGCGTGCGGCCTTCGCGATCGCGCACGTCGATAAAAATCACCCCGCCCAAGTCTCGGCGTGAGTGCACCCAACCCGAAAGCGTGGACTCTTGGCCGGCGTTTTCCAGCCGTAATTCGTTGCAATGATGCGTTCGTTTCATGAATTCCCCCAACGCCCTTGGGCGAAATGGAGGCGGATAATGCCCGAAAATCTTAAAAAATCAAATAAATTCCCAGAATCTAGTTCGGAAGATGATTGAATCCACTAAATCCTATTCACTTCGACTCATTCCAAAGAATCCGTAGGTTATGCGTTTGACGACAGGCGACGATGATGTCTGGCTTTTTGTCGCCGTTTAGATCCATAGCTTTGATATCTTCCACAGCAGTTTCTTTGCCGCTGAGCTGATAAGTTTTCCATTTGCTGTAAGTTGCATTTTGAGGAACGTACAATTTCACACCCGGCACACCGCGCGTGGTCATGCCGCGCCAACCGGCCACCACTTGGTCGCCCCCCGTGCCAAGAAAATCCGCTGTGGCCAGTGCGTGGCCGTCCTTCAACGATTCGTCCAGCACCCAACGTTGCCACGATAAGCTGCGGGTTTCGAGGTACACGACCACAGTAGTCCCATGCTTTGGCTCGATAGTGGTAATAAACCGCTTGCCCGAAGGCAGACGACCGTCCCGCACCTCCCCCGCATAGTTTTGGGTGAACCGCATGTACTTCCATTTATCGTTACGATCGCGCCCGAACCAATACACGCCCTCTAACCCAGCCTGTAAAAATTCTTCACGACCATCACGGTCCCAATCAATGGGATGAAAATTATGACTGTCGTGCATGAAATTGGAAACCAGGGTGCGCTTCCAATCATCACTAGGATCATCGGGAATACGATAAGCGTACACCTTCATGCCATCGCCTTTGCCGCCCTTATTGCCGCGACCATGTAGTGGCTTTACGATTAAATCGAATTTTCCTTCGCCAGATTTCACCCAATGCATGCGATGCGTTGTGGGTTCGTGAGGCAGGCGAATGGGAGCCCAATCGCCTTTGCGGTTAGCAGTGGGGTTAAGATAAAAGATCGAGCCGGAGGTCTTCACATTAGTCGTCTCACCAATGTTCCATTGTGCGCCCACGGCAAGCTCAGCCTTACCATCACCGTCGAGATCGCGGGCTGCGATGCAGACGTGATCGCGTTGAGTGAGATGACCGCTGATTTGGTGCTTTGTCCAAGTCGGATTTTCATACCATACCACTTTGTCTTTGTCGCACAGGATGATGTCGGGTTTTTTGTCGCCATTCATATCCGTTAACTGCAGGCCATAGCCAATGCCGATTTTGGCATCAATTTCTTGGGTGCGAAATTTTGGCTCCACTGCCAGCCCCATCGAGGCCAACGTGAACAGAATGCAAATGGATGTTTTCATAAATTAATGCACCGGCCTTAGCCCGTGTCTTTTGCGGATTACATTATAGCCATACCGATCCAGCGTTCCATCCTGATAACGAAATTTTGCATCCTCCAATTCCCATCGAGCCCGCTTCTCGCTCCAGCTCAACTCAGATTTCGAATCCAATTCATCACGAAACGCATACTCAACCGCTTGGCACCCCCCGAACAGGCACAGCGCCGCGCCCAAAATAAAAACGTGTCTCACACGGAAAGTGTCACGTCGCAATGCGAAGGCGACAAGTTTTTTCCAAAGAAAAAAACGCCCGGCACACCGACCAGTTTTGGAATTTCTGTTAAGCAATTTACGCCAATGCAGCTTGGGCGGCGGCGAGTTTTGCGATGGGAACGCGGAAAAGGGAGCAGCTCACGTAGTTCAGGCCGAGGGTAGCGCAGTATTTTACTGCTGCTGGGTTAGCCGCCGTGTTCACCGCAGATGCCAAGCTTGATTTTGGGCGGACTCTGACGGGCACAGCAACCGAAAAGTGTGCCCTGATCAAACAGATCCGTTCCCTTTTGCCCAAAAACCTAAAGCAACCAAGTCTGAGGAACCCTCACTAGAGCACCCTTCAAATCCAATAAAAGAGAGAGAACGCTATACTTCAAAAAAGCCCCGCTCGCTTTTACGAACGGGGCTTTGAAGTTTTTTGTATCGTCAGCGTCTAGCTCACTTCACCGCGAGCCATTCCCTTTTCCTCGAGGGCGGCTTGCGCAAGGGCAAGACGGGCGATGGGGATACGGAATGGTGAACAGGACACGTAGTTGAGTCCGGTGCGGTGGAAGAACTTCACGGAATCAGGATCTCCGCCGTGCTCGCCGCAGATACCGATCTTGAGTTTCTTCTTAGTCTTACGACCACCTTTGACACCCATTTCAACAAGCTTGCCCACGCCTTCCTGGTCGAGACCAGCGAATGGGTTGTTGTTGAGAACTTCCGCATCCTGGTAGGTTGGGAGGAAACTGGAGGAGTCATCACGGGAAAGACCAAGTCCGGTCTGCGTGAGATCGTTGGTTCCGAAGGAGAAGAACTCAGCGTGCTTGGCTATTTCGTCAGCGGTGATGGCAGCGCGAGGAATCTCAATCATGGTTCCAACGGTGTACTTCAGCTCGCTTTTCTTAAGACCAAGCTTCTTACGAACTTCAGCAGCGGTGGTGTCGATGACGTTCTTCTGAAGTTCAAGCTCACGTGCATAGGCAACGAGTGGGACCATGATCTCAGGGAGAACCTTAGTGCCCTTCTTCTGCACCTCGTGAGCTGCCTCGAGGATAGCCTCGACCTGCATTGCAGTGACAGCAGGGTAGCTGATGCCGAGACGGCAACCACGGTGACCAAGCATTGGATTCTCCTCGTGAAGAGCGTGGATACGCTTGGTGATCGCAGGAGCGCTCATGCCGATCTTCTTGGAGAGATCCTTCTTCTGAGCGGCATCCATGGTGCCGATGAATTCGTGAAGAGGTGGATCCAGAAGACGAATGGTGGCTGGGCGACCTTCGAGTGACTTGAAGATGCCGATGAAGTCTTTCTTCATGAAGACCTTGATCTTCTTGAGTGCCTTGGCGCGTCCGGCGTCGTCATCAGCGAGGATCATCTCACGAACAGCATCGATGCGGTTGCCCTCAAAGAACATGTGCTCGGCGCGGGTCAGGCCAATGCCTTCAGCGCCAAACTTGATGGCCTGCTGCACCTGCTCTGGAGTGTCCGAGTTGGTGCGGATACCAAGCTTACGCAGCTTGTCGGTCCAGCTCATGAGCTCCATGAACTTCTTGTAGGTGTCAGAACGCTTGGCAGCAGCCTTGTTCTCGATGAGGCCCTGGATGACCTGGGAAGGAGAAGACTTGATGTTGCCCTTGTAAACGTTTCCAACGAATCCGTTCAGGGAAAGCTCATCGCCCTCCTTCAGAGTAACGCCGTTTCCGGAGAGTGTCTTCTTGGAGTAGTCGATAGTCATGCCGTGGGCACCGCAAACACAGACCTTCCCCATCTGGCGGGCAACAAGAGCAGCATGTGAGGAAGCACCACCCTCGGTGGTGAGGATTCCGTCGGCGGCGATCATTCCACGAAGATCTTCCGGAGAAGTGGCTTGGCGGACAAGAATCACTTTCTGACCTTTGGCTGCTGCTTTCACCGAGTCTTCAGCGGAGAAATAGATCTTTCCGCAAGCCGCACCAGGACCAGCTGGAAGGCCATTGCCAACTTTCTTGGCAGCCTTTTCAGCCTTGGCCTCGAAGATTGGGGCGAGGAGGTGCCCGAGGTCATCAGCGGGAATGCGGAGGATAGCCTCTTCCTTCTTGATGAGGCGCTCCTTGACCATATCAAGAGCGATATTGACGGCAGCAAAACCAGTGCGCTTTCCGTTACGGGTCTGCAGCATCCACAGCTTTCCTTCCTCGATGGTAAACTCAACGTCCTGCACATCACGGAAGTGCTTCTCAAGCTTCTTACGAGTCACGAGAAGCTCTTTATGAGACTTGGGAAGGTCTTTGGCCATCTTGGCGATGGGCTTCGGTGTGCGGACACCGGCAACGACGTCCTCGCCCTGTGCATCAATGAGATACTCACCGTAAAAAACATTTTCGCCAGTGGCTGGGTCACGAGTGAAAGCAACGCCGGTTCCGGAAGTCTTACCGGTGTTACCAAAGACCATAGCCTGAACATTGACAGCAGTTCCCCAAGCGGCGGAAATTCCATACTTCTGGCGATAAACGATCGCGCGGTCGTTTTGCCAGGAGTTGAAGACGGCATTCACGGCTCCCTTGAGCTGCTCGCGCGGATCTTCGGGGAAGTTCTTGCCTGAGCGTTTCTTAATAAGCGCTTTGAAAGCAGCGACCACTTCGCGGAGATCCTTTTCCTTGAGACCAGAATCGTCTTTCACCTTGGCCTTAGCCTTAGCTTTATCAAGAATGACCTCGTAAGGATCGTGGTGCTCGCCGGCTTCGGCTTCCACTTCCATTACAACGCTTCCATACATCTGGAGGAAACGACGGTAGGAGTCCCAGGCGAACTTTGCATTGCCGGTCTTCTTGGCAAGGGCTTCGACGACTTCGTCGTTAATACCGAGATTAAGGATGGTGTCCATCATGCCGGGCATCGACTCACGAGCACCGGAGCGAACGGAAAGAAGAAGGGGATTCTCGAGGTCACCAAACTTCTTGCCCATGGCCTTTTCGACCTTGGTAATATTTGCCTCGATCTCGACATCGAGAGTCTTGGGATATTTCTTACCGTTGCCGTAATAATAGGTGCAAACTTCGGTCGTAATGGTGAAACCAGCGGGAACGGGAACTCCAATGCTGCTCATTTCGGCGAGATTGGCACCTTTGCCGCCTAACAGCGCCTTCATGGTTCCGTTGCCGTCGGTTTTGCTTTTACCAAAGTGGTAAACGTACTTTTTTGCTTTAGCCATAAAATATTTTTGTGAAATTCAGCCGGAAAACCGGAGCGCGGAAGTTAGGGGCGAGCGGGTGTTATGTCAACGCACAATTCAGCAGAAAATCGTAAAAAAACAGCCATTAAGCCTTCATTGATTCCACTTCGATGCCGTGTTGAGCGCACCATTTCTTGTAAGCTAAAGGCGAGATTTCTGAAGGTTTAATTTCGCTACGGCCGCCCCAGAAGACGTTGGTGTAGCTGATCTCGATGCCAGCCTCGGCGAGGTGTTGATCGATGGCGGCTTTATGGGCGAGCACTTTGTCTTTGTCCGTGCCGTGGGCGACGCCCATTACATTGACGTTGCGAAACTCCGGCCCGCCTTCGCGCCAATAGGCGTGGGTCATTATGTAATGCCGACCCACCTCGCGACCGGCGTCCAACTCGCGCCCCGGCGGAACGGCCCAATGGAAAAGCGCGTTGTAGCGCGTGACTTGTTCGCCAGTCGAAAGTTTTTTGACGTGCTCCAAAAATGTTGAAAAACGACCCACCACGCGGCGTTCGTTCAAATCTTCCGCGACCTTGTAAAATTCCTCCAAGGACACTCCCGCTTCCGCCGCGCGAGCATTCCACAAATCCTCCACTAATTCTTCCGGCCCAAATTCGCGCTTCACCGTCTCCATAATACGCCATTCATGGTCGGTCAAATCCACCACCGCAACATCGTTCACCCTGCCCGGCTCCTCCGAGCGCGCGCCCGGTTCCATACCCTTGCGCCGCACGTGCCCCACGCCGAGCGCAAAAATTTTCTTGGCCGGCATAATGCGAAACGACTTCGCGCCCACCTTCGCCTTGA
>JAPKEI010000368.1 GCA_028872685.1 Verrucomicrobiota bacterium
GACACCGACCCCATCCACCCCACCGAACTGCTGGCTACCATCTACCACGCCTTCGGCATCCACCCCGGCACCATCGTGCACAACCACCTCAACCAACCCCGCGAGCTGGTCAAAGCCGAGGCGCAGCTGAAGTTGTTTGCCTAACCGCGCGCACGACGCACAGAGAAACTTGCTTCAAGCGGATATCTTCCGCACAGTGCCGCCTGTGTTTTCACTAAAAGGCAAAAACGCAATCGTCACCGGAGGCGGTTCTGGAATTGGGCTGGCGATTTCCAAAATGTTCGCGAAGCAAGGCGCGCGTGTGGATATTCTGGAAGTCAATGCGGAGGCCGGCACGGCCGCCGCACAGGCTATCACCGATGCGGGCGGCGTGGTGGCGGTGCACGAATGCGATGTTACGAATCAAGCGGAAGTCAAAGCCACATTTGACGCCATCGTGGCCGGGCGCGGGCGGCTCGATTGTCTCATTAACAACGCCGGCATCGCGCACGTCGGCAATGTGCTCACCACCACCGAGGAGGATTTCGACCGCGTGTTGAGCGTGAATGTGAAAGGCGTTTACAATTGTCTCCAAGCTGGCGTGGGGCATATGCAATCCACCGGCGGCGCGATTGTGAACATTGCTTCCACCGTGAGCGTGATGGCCATTGACGATCGCTTTGCCTACTCCGCCAGCAAAGGCGCGGTGCTCACGATGACGTACGCGGTGGCGCGCGATTTTCTGAAAACCAAAATCCGTTGCAACGCTATCCTCCCTGCGCGCATTCACACGCCGTTTGTAGATGGCTTCATCGCAAAAAATTATCCGGACAATGTGGACGAAATGTTCAAAAAGCTTTCCGAAGCCCAACCCATCGGCCGAATGGGCCAGCCCGACGAAGTCGCAGCGATGGCCGTTTTCCTGTGCAGCGACGAGGCTTCATTCATCACCGGCTGCCCCTATCCCGTCGATGGCGGCACGCTCAATATTCGATAAAAAAATGGCGCACTTGAAACTACACATTCCGGGACCGGTCGAAGTCAGCGAGGCCACTTGGCGCGCGATGGCGACGCCGATGATTGGCCATCGCAGTCAGGATTTCCAAAATCTCTACGGCAAAATCCAGCCGCAGTTGCAGCAACTGCTCGGCACCGAGCAACTCGTTTATCTCAGCACTTCCTCCGCGTGGGGCATTATGGAGGGTGCCATCCGCAATCTCGCACAACGCAGACTGCTCTGCTGTATGTGCGGCGCGTTTTCTGATAAATGGCTGAACGTGGCCGAGCGCTGCGGCATCGCCGCCGAGGGTTTGCAGGTGGAATGGGGCTCGCCCATTCTCCCCGAGGCCATTGACGCGAAACTCGCCACAGGCGAGTTCGATGCGCTCACACTCGTGCATAACGAAACCTCCACCGGCGTGATGAATCCACTGGAGGCCATCGCAAAGCTAAAGCGAAAATATCCGGACGTAATGTTCATCGTCGACAGCGTCAGCTCGATGACCGCAGTGCCAATTCAATTTGACGCGCTCGACATCGACGTCCTACTCGCCGGCACACAAAAGGCGTGGGCACTGCCACCAGGCCTTTCGGTGTTCACCTGCTCCGAAGCTGCACTAAACCGCGCGGCCCAAGCGGAGACACGCGGTTATTATTTTGATTTTGTTGAGTTCCAAAAGAATGCAGAGAAAAATATGACGCCCAGCACGCCGAGCATCCCACACATCAACGGCCTGTCACACAAGCTTGATGAGTTTTTTGAGGAAGGCTTAGAAGCCCGCTACGCGCGCCATCGGGCCACCAATCAAATGACCCGCGACTGGGCAACTAAAAACGGCTTCACGCTTTTCCCCGAAGCGGGTTACGAATCCATCTCGCTCACGTGCCTAAACAACGGCGCGCGCGAAGGCGGTGCGGCCGTGGATGTACCAAAGTTACAAAGCGCGATGAAAGAAAAAGAGATTCTTATTGATGTCGGCTACGGCAAGCTCAAAGGCAAAGCGTTTCGACTGTCCAATATGGGCGATGAGACGGAAGAAACGATGGGAAATTTGTTTTTGAAGTTGGATGAAGCGATGGATGAGATTGGATAAAGAGCACTTCCTCTACGGACTCACCACCATTTTCTCATCACTAAACTCCCCACCCATCAGCACGCCCTGTTCCTTGTACGGTTTGAGCATAAAATGGGTGACGGTCGAAATCACACCCTGGATGGTGGCGAGCTTTTCGGAGACGAATGCGGAGACAGCTTTGAGATCGGTGCCTTCGACGACCACCATTAAGTCGTAACCGCCGCTCATAAGATAGCAGCTGCGTACTTCATCGAAACGGGCAATGCGGGTTGCCAGTCGATCAAAGCCGCCTTCGCGTTCGGGGGTTATTTTGACTTCAATCACCGCGCGCACAATGTCGACCTCCAGCTTTTCCTCATTGATGACCGTGCGATAGCCGAGGATCACACCGTTGGTTTCCAGTTCCTTGATTTTTGTTTCCACCTCTGACTCAGCGAGGTTCAGGCGACCGGCAATCTGCGCAGGCGTCAGCGAAGCATCATCGCGCAACAGTTTCAGCAACTCATCCATGCCCGGAGACTAACGTCACAAAGCGGGGGCGGCTATGATTTTTTATTCAGGGGGTGAACTTCAAAGATGCCGAGAAAACCATTTTAAAACTTAGAACATCGGCCATGTAATCTGGGCCAC
>JAPKEI010000035.1 GCA_028872685.1 Verrucomicrobiota bacterium
CGGCGGACACGTCGGCGATGCTGCCGTTGAGCCAAATGGCGGTGTCGATGCAGTGGGCGAGCAAATCACCAGTGACGCCACTGCCGGCGGCCGCGGCGTCCAAGCGCCAAAGGCCTTCGCCGCCTTGCGGGAGGTCGGCGCTGATGGTCCAGTCCTGCAGGAAGTTGGCGCGATAATGGAAAATCTGGCCGAGCTTGCCGCTGTCGATGATTTGTTTGGCAAGCGTGACGGCGGGCACGCGGCGGTAATTATACCAAACCGTATTCGGCACGCCGGCTTTCTCGACAGCGTCGACCATCGGTAAACTTTCGTCGGCAGTGCGGGCGAGGGGTTTTTCGCAGAGCACCATCTTGCCCGCTTCGGCTGCGGCGATGGCCACCTCAGCGTGTTGGTCGTTGGGTGTGCAAATGTCGATCGCGTCGATGTCATCGCGCTTGAGTAGTTCGCGCCAATCGGTTTCGAAACTCTCATAGCCCCACTGCTCGGCGAAAGCCTTGGTGCGGTCCTCCGTGCGGCCGCACACCGCTTTGAGCACGGGCCGGTGGCCGAGGTCCGGAAAAAAGTCGCTAACGCGCTTGTACCCATTCGTGTGAGTGCGGCCCATAAAGCCGTAGCCGACGAGCCCGATATTGAGGGATTTCTTTTCGCTCATGATTATTAAAAAATTACTCCCAGCCGTGGGCATCTCGGACGTCGATCATCGCTTTGAGGATGGCGTTCCAGGTGTCGGGGTTTTCGAGTGTGGCGTTGGGGAACATGCAGCCATCCCAGCAGATGTGTTCGATGCCGCGGTCGGCGGCACCTTTGAGCCAGTAGCCGGCGCATTTTGTGATATCGAGTTTGCCGTTGGGATCATCGGCGGGGCAGTGTTTGCCGGTCTTGTCGTGGTCGCCTGCGCCGTGTACTTCGCCATCGTTTTGGGCGACGTGGAAATCGATCGTCCACGGGCGGAGGGCATCGGCTACTTTTTCGTAGGCCGTCCAAAATTCTTCTTCGCTGTGATCTTTTTTGAGCAGCGCATCATCCGGTGCGTTGTACCCGAGCATAAAGGTGTAAGTGTGTGCTAGGTCAGCTTGGAATCCGAGGGATTCGGGCATGCCAACTTCTTCCATCAAGGCCAATGACGCTTTCCAAGAATGGAGGCCGGCCCAGCAGACTTCGCCTTCGGCGGCCAATCGTTCGCCATGATCAGCGGCGATCTTAGCGGCTTCTTTAAAGGTTGCGGCGATGCGTTTAATGTTGCTGCTTGGATCTTCAAGGAACGATGCCACCCCAAATTCTGCAGAGTCGATGCGGATCACGCCGCGCTTGCGGGCGCCGTGTTCGTTGAACACCTTGGCAATACGGCAGGCCATTTTGACAGCCTCAAGGAACTTGCCTTGCTGCTCGTCAGTGCCCATCGCCGAATCGCCCACGGTGCCGGGCCAAACAGGTGCCACCAGTGAGCCGATGTCGAAGCCTTTGCCCTGAATGAGGTCGGCGATGCCTTTTAGCTCATCATCGCTAGCCTTGGGATTGGTGTGCGGCAGGAAAAGAAAATAATCGATGCCATCAAATTTCTGTCCATCCACCTCGGCAGCTGCGGTGAGATCGAGCATGTGCTCGAGGCTGATGGGCGGTTCCTGACCTTCGTCGGCACCTTTGCCGACGAGTCCGGGCCACATGGCATTATGAAGTTTGGGAGTATTACTCATGATAGGTTTGATTGATTAAACACTGAGGTACGGCGGCCAAGGTATCAACATAGCCGAGGCGTTCAACCTCAAAGTGCTATAGAATTCCCTCGTGTCCGGATTACGCCAACTGCATTGAGCGTTGTTTCTCGGAGCGTTTGCGGTCGTGTTCGTTGAGGATTTTTTTACGGAGACGAAGAGTACTGGGCGTGGCTTCGACATATTCGTCGGGGGCGATATATTCGAGGGCGCGCTCGAGGCTGAGGGTCATCGGGGCATTTAGAATAATGCCTTTGCCGTCGCCTTGGGAGCGGAAGTTGTTGAGGTGCTTGGGGCGGATGGGGTTCACGGGGAGATCATTGTCGCGGGCGTTTTCGCCGATGATCATTCCTTTGTAAACTCTGTCGCCGGGGACGACGAGCATTCGGCCGCGGCCTTGGAGGGTGTCCAGCGCGTAGGCGGTCACGGTGCCGTCTTCCATGCTGACGAGGGCGCCAGTGCGGCGGGCGGGGATTTCGCCGGTGTCGGGTGCGTACTCGTGAAAGAGATGGCTCATAATGCCCTCGCCGCGTGTGAAGTTGAGCAGCTCGACCTCGAAGCCGATGAGCCCGCGCGTGGGCACGAACGCCTCGAGAGTCATGCGATCGCCGGCGGGGGCCATATCGGTAACGTTGCCCTTGCGGGTGGCGAGCGCTTCCATCACATCACCCACGGCGTCCTTCGGCACCTCGAGAAAAACTTTTTCAATCGGCTCGAGCCACTTGCCGTTTTCGTCCTGATGCTTCAGTACCTCGGGCCGGCTGACGAGCACCTCGTAACCTTCGCGCCGCATTTGCTCGACCAGCACGGCAATCTGCATTCCGCCCCGGCCGGTGACGTGGAAAATTTTGCTGTTATCCGTCTGCGCGACTTGCAGCGAAACATTCGCGCGCCCTTCCCGTTCGAGCCGGTCCCAAATGCTGCGGGCGGTAACTTTCTTGCCGTCCAATCCCGCGAGCGGTCCGTCGTTCACGGCAAAGGCCATTTTAATTGTCGGCGGATCGATGGGCTTGAAGGGCAGCGCCGGTCGGTCGAGGCTGTCCACTAGGGTTTCGCCAATGAGAATATCCGGCAAGCCCGCTACGCCCACGATGTCGCCCGCGTGGGCTTCCTCGATTTGGATTTGCTTCAGCCCCTCAAAATGAAACAGCGCCGTCACTTTGCCCGCCACCGGCTCGGCCTCGCCGCGCAAGCCGAAGAGAGGATCGCCCACGCGAATGGTGCCCGTGCGGATTTTTCCAAACCCAATCCGGCCGAGGTAATCCGAGTAGCTCACATTGGCGACCGCAATCCGATAGCCCTCGCCCTCGTCACTGCTCGGCGCGGGCACGCGCTCAAGAACCATATCAAACAACGGCGTCATATCGCCGCCGAGTTTTGTGTGATCCGTCGTCGCGTAGCCATCCTTTGCGCTCGCGTAAATATAAGGAAAATCCAACTGTTTATCCGTGGCGCCCAATGCGATGAACAACTCAAACACCTGATCCAAAACCCAATCCGGCCGCGCGTGATCGCGGTCGATTTTATTGATCACCACAATCGGCTGCGCGCCGGCTTCCAAAGCCTTGCGCAGCACAAACCGTGTCTGCGCCTGCGGCCCCTCCTTCGCATCCACGAGCAGCAACACGCCATCGATCATGCTCAGCGACCGCTCCACCTCGCCGCCAAAATCCGCGTGCCCCGGCGTGTCCACGATATTCACGTGATGCTCGCGATACTCAAACGCCGCATTCTTCGCCTTAATCGTGATTCCCTTCTCGCGCTCCAGATCCATCGAATCCATGATTCGCTCCTCCTGAGCGATCGCTTGATTTTCCCGAAACGTCCCTGTTTGCTTGAGAAAACAATCCACCAACGTGGTCTTCCCATGATCCACGTGCGCAATAATCGCAATATTTCTGATATGCTCCATAAGTTCCCCCCGAAGGGAAGCCGAGGACTATGCCTGCCTTTGATCCACTACACAAGAAAAAGCGGCAAAAATGTGGAGTGCAGTGGAGGTCACGGTTAGATTAACAAAATCTTGATTCCCTTATGTCGGAGATCCCTTCCACGCCCGTCGAATGAATTTCGTTTTACTTAAATATGGCGACCTTCATGTTTTTTGGATTTCCTGCAGCCGTGGTGCATTCGGCTTTTGTTGGCGGCCAGCTATCTTTTCTATATGGCATGGGATGTACGTTTTGTGGCGTTGCTGCTGGCTTCGAGCACTACCTACTATTTGTGTGGTCTGGGGATTGCCAACAAACAGGAATCGCTAGAAAGAATAGATGCGCTTGCCCTGCTGCCCGGGGTGCGGCTCGCCCATCTTCGGCGTATCCATATTCATATGGGGGCCGGAGTAGCGAAGGAGGGCTAGGGGTTACTACAAGTCAGAGGGCGGCTTGTTTGTTCATATCGAACTTGTTGGCGCAGTTATTCCTCTGTATCCAATCGCCCTGCCGCCCAGAGCAGGCCTCGAGAGACATAGCCTATGAACACCGGGTCTTTGAAGGTGGCATCTGAATGGCCGTAGGTGGTTCCAAAAACACGAGCCTTGCCATACTGATGTGTCCAGATCACCGCATGTTCTTTTTTGTCCCGTTCACTCACGGAGGTGGCCAGTGCCTTGGCGTTGGGCCAAAGTTTTTCAATTACATAAAGTTCATCCTTAGGCGTCTTCCAGTCGTCGGGCATGCCCTTGAGGATGGGGTGGTTCCTGATCACTTTCTTCACTGAATACGTACTCTGATGCTCATGACGCTTGCTGGTCACACCTAAAAATTTTCGCCAATCATCAAAACTTGACGCCCTATAAGTGTGCATCGCGCAGTGGATGACCACGGCCGGCACCCCGGCTTCATGTGCCTTGGTAACCGACTGCACGTAGGCCTTGTCGCTGGTGTTAGCAAAACACTCATTATGCACCACCACGTCGTACCCCTTTGCCCAGTTTGGGTTCTTGTAGAGCGGGATCATCGCCTTGGTGCTCTTGCCTCCCTCATTGATGACTGTCCAGTCCACCTTCGCATGTTTCGCCACGCCATCAATCAGAGCCTTGCTTTGAAAAATGTAATTGTGGCAGCAACCACCGGTGATCAGCAAAGCTCGAAGGGGTTTTTGTTTTTTGTCTTCGGCAACACCGACTTGCGCAATCAAAAGCGTGAAGGCAGCGACAAAGAAACGACGAGTAATGATTTTAAGTTTCATGGTTTGATTAATTGAATTTCCGATTGCGGTAGGCGCCCATTTCGGGAGCGTCCTTGTTTACTTCCGGCCCGAAGTAGCGCAGCAGCACGAGCGGCTCGGTGTCGCTGGTGTTTTCAAAAGTCACGCCAGCTTTTGCCCCAGCTTCGGTGCAGAAGTATTCATCCTCAGTCAGCTCGTGGAAGCGGATGAGCTTCGGGCTGTTCAGAGGCTGGCCGTTGATGGTGCCTTTGCCCTGCACGCAGATGCCACCCCAAGCGCCTTTGTCCTTAATGGTGCATTTGGTGCCGGGATCCACGGTGAGTTCCTTGGCGGTAAATAGCTGTTCCTTTTTGATGCGGCCGTAAACAATCCAGCGGTCCACATAGCCTTCCTTGCGAGTGTCGGCCACCGGGATGGGCTCGAGGTAATGGTTGTCCTTGAAGTTCGGGTCCACATTGCCGGCCCAATCGAGCTGGTTAACGATGAAATCAAGATCCTTGTGCTTGCTCTTGGGCATGTCTTTGACCAACAAACTCCACGGCACTTCGCGGCCTTCGACGAGATTCTGATACATGCCGAACACATCACTGCCCCATTGTGGTTCATAGGTGCACAGACTGCCTGGAGCATGCAATACGCACGGTGGAATCAGCCAGCCGGTTCCGGGTTTGAGTCGGTAAGCCTTGGAGAGGTCAAGGATACCGTTGTCACCTTTGTTCCAATCCTCCAGACACCGGCGAATCTGCGCTTTGGTGGTGCCGGGTTCGAGGCCCATAAAGGTGTAGGGGAAATTATTGCCTACGTTGTTATGTTGTGGCGGAAAGTAGTAGCTTTCAGGTTTGCCCTCTTGGCCCACCAGCTTGGCCTGCTTGGCATTCTGGTGCATGTGGTGTGGAATGGGACCCATATTGTCGAAGAACTTCGAGTACACCGGCCACTTGCCGTATTTATTCCAGATACGTTTGCCGATGATGTCCGCGCCGCATTCGGCTACTGCTTCACGTAAGGTGAAGCGGTTGCGTCCGTGGACCACGTAGCTCAGGCCCTCGTCGGGTACACGACCCTCATTGGCGGCCTCGGTGGTGGATCCAAACCAGCGCTCGTCAATGCCGCCACGGTTGAGGCCATAGGCATAGGTGTCATCGGGGTGCAGCTTTAACCGCAAGCCCGGCTGCAGGAACGAACGTGGCACCCACGCAGGCGCCAGTCGCAGCAGCCCCCCTGTCGCCTCCAGTGCGGCATCCACGTGTTTGCGGACATTCTTTTTAACAGTCTTGAGTTGCTTAACGGATTTCGGAGCAATAGCCATGGTTTAGTCTTGGTTCGATAATGGGCCGCAGTGGTTAGCCCAAATATTTCATTGGTTCAACGTTATAGAACCTACTTCACATGCAGTATTCCCCACATGGTGAGACCGTGGCCAGGGTAGGTGCAGATGTACTCGTACTTGCCGGGGTCAGTAGGAGCCTTAAAGTACAGCTTGTAGGTGTTACCAGTTAATACCAGTGGCGTATAGGCGATCACCTTGTCACTCTTGGGCACGAAGCTATTGGCCATGCCAGCGGCGCCCATGATTGCAGCTGCGGTGACAATCTCCAGCCGCGCCCCCGGTTTTACCAGCACCAGATTGTGCATCATGGGCATGGGATCATTGTTAGTGAAGGCAAGCTCCACGGCCGCACCGGGTTTTACAACTAGTTCGGCCTTGTCGAATTTCATCATCGGCTTTACGCCGAGCACGAGCCTGGTGTCTATCTCGAAGGGGGGACCAACAGCAGCCGGCTCCTGCTTGATCTTTTCAATGGCGGGCAACATTGCCTTGGGCACATTGGCCAGGGCTTCTTTTCTGAAGTTGTTGAGGAATCCGCCGAAGCTATTGCCACCCTTGAAGCTTTCGGCTTTGCGATACCAGCGGAAGTACTCAAGGCGCTGAGCATCGGTCCAGTGCGTCTTCAGGTTACGCAGTTCCTTCGCGTAATGAATCTGGTCACGCTGCGGGGAACTGGCGGCAGTGGCGGCAAAGGCACGGGCATAACCGGAGTTGCGCGCTAGCAACTCGGGGCTCCAGTCGTATTTTGATTGATCGCTGCTTTGGGACATAAGAGCGAGTGTCTTACTTGCTGCGTTGGGGGATTCCAGATAAACGAGTAGCGTGCAGAGTTCAAGATTGAGCGCGGCCACCGGTGCCGGATAGAGTATATCGAGTTTCTTTTCGACCGCAGCAGCATCCTTTTCACTGGGTTGCCCCATGCGGATAAACGCAAGCTGGTAGACACGCAAGAGCTCAGCCTGTTGTGGAATAGATAGCTTGGCCCAGTCCAGACGATTTAGCGCGGCGAGCAGCTTTGACTGCAGGGCCTTGTCGCCGTGACGCGCCAGGGCACACAGGGCAGTGAGGGAGGCTTGCTGATCTTCCTCCGCCAGCGCCTCATCTTGCCACTCGACCACCGGTTGATGCTCGATGGACACACGCGCGGCCCAGCGGATGTGACGGTCGGTATGGCCAAGGTGTTTCCACGCCTTCACCACGGCACCGGCTTGTGGTTTGTGCAAGGCCTCCAGTTCGTGGCGCAGTTTACGGAGTTGGTGGGTACTCTCGAGTGGGTGAATTTCTCCTTGGGCATGAGGCGACTGTGCCTTTACGGACTGGGTGCTTTCCTTACCGGTATAGGTCACGCGATAAAGCGCGCTTTGGCCGCCGCGACCGCCGACAGTAAAATACATGGCCCCATCAATGCAGTTGATGGCGGAGTCGGTCATGCGCAGTTTGGAGCTGGCGACAAATTCCTCACGCTCGGCGGTATAGGACGATCCATTGGCAGTCAGGTGCATGGCCGACATGGTCCCATAGGTCCAGTCCAGGCAATAGATGGCCTTTTGATACTTGGCAGGGAATTTGGCTCCCAAACCGGAGGTGACTCCCACAGGGGAACCAGGGCCAATCCCGTAGGCCCCAGGCAGGCAGTCCGGATACCACTGCGGCCATTTGCCGGTGCCGGTACGCCAGCCAAAGTCAGCACCACTGGTCACATGGTAGAAGCGCGTGGGGCGGTACCATGGTGTGCCTGCGTCCCATTCCATGTCCGAGTCATAGGCAAAGAGTTCTCCGTCTACGTTGAATGCCATGTCATAGGTATTCCGGAATCCCATAGCGAAGGTTTCCCAGTTTTTACCATCCTTATCAAAGCGGGCAATCCATCCGCCTGGCGCCCGAATGTTGGAGGCGTGGCCGCGGGCATCAGGTAGACGCTTGAGCAGATGATCCTCACCCCAGTTGGTGGGCACGCGCGAGTGGGCGAATTTCTCCTTGGGCATGGGAGTCATGTTGCCGGCAACCATGTATATATATTTTTGATCCGGGCTCAGTACGAGAGCGTGTGGGCCATGCTCTCCGCCAGCGCGCAGGGGCATAACATGTTCATCCTTGTCATACTGGCCGTCTCCGTTGGTATCGGTAAGACGATGGACGCCGGAAGCGCCGCCGCCATTGATATTCACCCAGAGAGCACCGTGGGCGTAGAGCAAGCCTTGGGCGCTTGAAATATTTATGTTCAGTTTCTCAACCTTTGGCTCCTCACCACTCACGTCGATCCGATATAGACCCTTGTTGCCCTGGTCACTGGCAATCAGTCGTCCCTTGTCATCCGCACAGATGGCCACCCACGTGCCCTGCTCACCCTTGGGTACAGTGTAGAGGAGATCGGCCTTGAAACCTTTTGCGACCTTGATTGCGCCGCCATCGCCGGGTGCGCTGCTGCCACGGGCTGCGCCGTTGAAAACATTGCCCCACGGTCCATCGCCCATCTTCCCGGTGGATATCGTTTTGGCCCAATCCTTGCCTTTGCCACTCTTCCATTGGCCGTAGAATGTGCGGGTTGCCGTCCAGGAGGTGTCCGTAACAATGGTGGTTTTCTTGCCATCAAGCGCGATCTCGAGTTGTGCCACAAACCCGGCGATGCCGCCTTGGTTGCGGCCTTCCACGGCGATGACATTGGGGCCGGCGGTGAGCAGCTTGGCAATGTCAGCGCTGTAATTGCTGTTCCAGTTGTCTCCGGCGAGCGCGGGTTTGCCGTTCACGAACAGGGAGAAGCCGTTATCACAGGTGGCTTGCAGCTTGGCCGACTTAATTTTGCCAGCAGGCAGTTCCACAACCTTGCGGAAATACACGGTTTCAGATTTCTCCGCGCGATCCGGCCAAATCCATTGCGGGGTTTGTGCAGAAAGTACGAAAGGTGAAATCACCAGAAGTGTTAGAATAATACGTTCCATAAAATGCCTAAATGGGTGAACTGGCAAAATGAGGCAGTCGTACAGCGTGCGCAAGGTTTTTCAGTCACCTGATAAAATGTTATCTACGGCGGTCGGGAAGAGATCTTCCACATTACCAGTAAGACGAAGGGTAACTTGAGGAAGGCAGTCATGATCAGTCCCGTCACGATTGATGATGATGTAAGGCACACCGGCTTGGGCGGCAGCGAGAGGGATAGTGTTGGCAGGGCTGACAGAGAGGGTGGAGCCGAGGGCGATGACGAGGTCACAGGCGTTGGCTGCGGCAAAGGCACGGGCGAGGTCGGGCTCGCGCAGGTTTTGGCCGAAACTGATGGTGGCGGGCTTGAGGAAACCGCCGCATTCGCAGATGGGCGGTTGCCGGGTTTTTTTGAATTGCGTGAAGCTGGCCTCGACGGGATTGCGCGCGCCGCAAATTTGGCATTCGGCGAGTGAGCCGGTGCCGTGGATTTCCACCAGCATTTTCTCGCTTGTCCCGGCGGCGTGATGGAGCCCGTCGATATTTTGTGTGACGACCAATCTCACTTTACCCGCTTGTTCGAGGCGGACGATGCTTTCGTGAATGACGTTCGGCTTTGCATTGCCGTGCGTTTCCCACATCTCGAGCTTGTATTCCCAGTACTCGATGCGAGCCGCCTCGCGCTCCATGAAATCCTGATAATATACCGGCTGGCGCGTGGTCCAAATGCCGCCTTTGCCGCGAAAGGCGGGGATGCCGCTCGGCGTGGAAATCCCCGCGCCGGTGAAGATGAGGATGCGCCTCGATTCACGCAACCAGTCGGCGAGTTTTTTGGGCATGAGAAAAGCTTAGCACGGTCGCGGCGCGTTGTCATTAACCGGAGCTTGGATTTGGCGCGATGATGAGGCAAATTGAGCGCGTTCTTTTGCACGCAACTAGCGGCCATGGAAGGCATACTCTCGACAACTGATTTCGTGGTGTTCTTCGGCTCGCTGCTGGCGGTGATGGCCGTGGGGCTGTGGGCCGGGCGCGGGTCGGGCAAAACCGCGCAGAGCTATTTTCTTGCCGACAAAGACATCCCGTGGTGGGGCGTAGCCGGTTCGGTGTTCGGCACCAACGTCTCGGCCAACCATATGGTGGGCTTCATGGCCATCGGCTTCACGCTCGGCTTCGTGGAAAGCCAATTCGAGATCACCGCCATCGCGGGCCTGTTGATGCTCTGTTATTTTTTCCTGCCGATGTACCGCAAGCTGCACGTGTACACGCTCTCCGATTACCTCGCGCGTCGCTTTGATGACCGCAGCCGCATGGCGTACGCGCTGATCATGTTGGTGATCATTGTGTTGATTATGATTCTCCCCGCTTTTTATGTGGGCTCCCGCGCGGTGAATATTTTACTGGCTGATCCGGCGCAAATGAAAGCCGCAGTGCAGGCCGGGCAAAGTATCCAAATCGATCAAGGCTATTATGTCGCTGGCGTGGTGATCATGGCGGTGGTGGCCGGGGTGTACACGGTGGTGGGCGGGCTGCGGGCGGTGATTATCACGGATGCGATTCAGTCGGTCTTCATTCTGTTAGGAATGCTGATTGTGGCGTGGTGCACGTTTAATCACGATCTCATCGGCGGTTGGGCCACGATGGTGAAATTCGACGAAGGCCGCGAGCTGGACAAGGTGGTGCAGGGTAAGGATATGCTCCATCTTTATTTGCCAAGCGACCACCCGCAGCGTCCGTGGACCGGAATGCTCTCGGGATTGATGGTGCTGCACATGTATTATTGGGGCGCAAACCAATTCGTGGTGCAGCGCGCGCTGGCGGCGCGATCACTCAAGGACGCCCGGGCGGGCATCATTACCGCTGGCTTTTTCAAGCTGCTCATCCCGTTTGTCTCCATCGGCACGGGCATTGCGGCGTATTATTTATTCAAACAAACCATGCCGGGCGTGACGCTCGATGGCGACACTGCCTTTCCGATGCTGCTGCGTGAAGTGGTGGCGCCGCTGGCGGTGCCGGGCTTGGTGGGGCTGGTGGCCGCCGGATTGATCGGCGCAATTCTTTCGAGCGTGGATTCTATGCTCAACTCCGCCTCCACGTTAATCACATTTGATTTATACAAAAAATTTATCAACCCCAAAGCTACCGATGATGAATTGGTGCGCATGGGCCGCTGGTTGATCGTGGCCATGGTGGTAGGCGCGGCGTTGCTGACGATTCTGGTTTTCGATCCCAACTCCAAGGAGCCTTTCTTTACTTATGTGGCCAAGCATCAAAGCCGGTTGGTGGCCGGTATTGTAGCGGCATTTTTGCTGGGCATGTTGTGGCGGGGCGCAACGGCGGCGGGCGGGTTTGCCGCTATCGTTACCGGTGTGGTGGTGTCTTACGGGCTCCCGCCGTTATACGTGGCGGTGTGGTCGGATAATCCTGAGATCACCCGTTTCTTTGGCTACGAGTTGAATTTTTTCCACAGCGTGTTTGTGGCATTCATCTTCGCGCTGCTCGCCAATGCCGCCATCAGCAACTTGGCGCGCGCGAGTGAGTTCCAGCGAAAAGCCGGTACGCTCATTTTGGCAGGAGTGTTGTCCACGTTTTGCATTTTCCTGTATTCCTCGGCGATGACCGATTGGATGGGCGGGCATCATTTCATGATGTCGGGCGCTATGCTCTGCCTCATTTGCGCGCTATGCGGGGCAGGATTTTACCGGATGTTTGCCGGAAACGAAGAGCCGGATGAGGCTAAAAGCAGGATGACTTGGACGGGGCTAAACATTATCAAGCCGGCGGATCTGCAGCATTTTGGGATGAAGCTGCTGGGGTCACTTCTGGTGTTTGTGATGTTGGGAGTGCTGATGACTGGCCAACTCGTTTCGCCCATGGCCGCCGGCATGGCGGCGGCAGCTTGGGCGTTCTTGATGTTTATGGACTCGCTTTTCAAGGTGGTGCTTACCGCCGCTGCCAAAGGCCGAGCGTACAGCCTTCTGCGCGAAGACCGCTTCTGGGCCGGGTTGCTGGCGGCAAGTGCGGTATTTATGATGTACTATTTTAAGTAGCCGCCCAAAGTGCTTTCATCCGTTCCAATCCAATGGAAATCACATCAAGTGGATCCTTCGCCCACAAGTCTTCGTTAAAAAGCTCGAGGCTCATCGTTTTGTCGTAGCCGATTTCCCGCAGCACCGCCAGTTCGCCGGCAAGATCAATCTGGCCTTCGCCGAGCATCACGCGGTCGGGATCAGTTTGGGTAGTGGGGGCTTTGTTAGGATGCGCGTCGTCGATGTGATAGTGGCTGATTTTTTCCGCGGGGATGGCGCGCAGCAACTCCAGATCCGAGGTGCTGTTCCATGTGTGAAACGCATCGAGGATGAGCGTGGCATCTTCATCATCTGTCTCCCGCACAATGCGCCAGGCGTCAGCGAGATTATTCACGCTCTTGAAAAAACTGATGTATTCGAAGGTGGGCCGGATGCCTTCTTCGCGGCCGATTTGCAGCAGGTCGCGGTATCGTTCGGGCAGATGATCCTGCCGTGTCAATTCAAGCGGCGGCGTGGCTACGATAAA
Source organism: Verrucomicrobiota bacterium (assembly GCA_028872685.1). GTDB lineage: Bacteria > Verrucomicrobiota > Verrucomicrobiia > Limisphaerales > UBA1100 > JACNJL01. Next base: position 12,679 of record JAPKEI010000035.1, read on the forward strand.
CGGCGCGCCCAGTCGCGCCCCCAGCGCAAAGCGCCGCCGGGCTTCATCTTTTACCAGTTCGTATTCCCAGCCATCTTGATCGCCCCATTGGCGGATGGCGATGACACTGGGCACGATCAGCCCGTGATCGGCCAGCGCCTTTTCCACATCGTTCACCTCGCCGCTGCGGCCGATATGGTCGTAAACGTCATTAAGCCAAAGTTCGATGCCGTCGTAGCCGGCTTGTCCCGCCAGCTCGATTTTTTTCAAGAGCGGCTGCGGCTTAATGGTGCTGGTGTTCAGGCAAAATTTCATTGGCAAAGAGGGTAGCCATCAGAGTTAAAAGCGCAACGATTTGCATTTGAGAATTGGAATTTGCGCCAGTTTATATTAGCTTGTGTAAATGTCGGGTGACGAACAAACGGATAACCCCATGACTCTTTGGCGTCCGTGGTATCGGATGATCCAGTGGAGCGCATCACTGGTTTTGCTACTGTTGTTGCTGGCTGGCTTTGTGCTGGGGCGGTTCCAGCCTCCGATGGGGCAGCTGGCGTTCTGCGCGTTCGGAGTGCTCACGGGCGCTGCGTTTGCGCGCATGGCGCATCCGCTGGACGGGCGACTGACGCG
>JAPKEI010000369.1 GCA_028872685.1 Verrucomicrobiota bacterium
GTGCATCGCGACGCGAAGCAAATGCTGGCGCAGGAGAAGCCAACGATGGCCATGGTGACCATGGAGGCGCGCATCGCACCACCGGTCATTGATCTGGCATTGGAAGCGGGTTGCCATGTGTTCGCGGAAAAGCCCGCGTGTTTGCGTGCTGAGGATTTCGCGCCGCTTGCGCAAAAAGCCGATAGTAAGCATCTGCATCTGATGCTCGCGCTGGCCAATCGGCTTAACCCGGAACTAGTCGCCGCCCGAAAACTCATCGCCGAAGGCGCCATTGGGAAAATCTATGGTCTGGAAATGCACCTTGTCGCCGACCAAACGCGGCTTACGAACAAAAGCTACCAAGCCCAATGGTACACACAAAAGAAACGCGCGGGCGGCGGCCACCTCGTGTGGCTAGGTATTCACTGGCTCGACCTCGCGCAGTTCGTCACCGGTGCTGAGATCACCGAAGTCGCCGGCTTTATCGCCAACGTCGGCGGCCAACCCATCGACATTGAGGATTCCGCCACGGCTACCCTACGTTTTAACAACGGTGCGCTGGGAACCATGACCTCCGGCTATTACCTCAAGCGCGGCTATCATTCGCACATCAAGATTTGGGGCTCCGAGGGGTGGCTGCACCTTCAGCAGATGCTCGACCAGCCGCTCCACTGGGTTTCCCACAAGGGCGACCAAGCCGGCAAGCTCCAGGAATGGAAAGGCAACCGCCAGCCCCGAGGCTACACGCCATTTGTCCGCGCTTGCGTCGAGGCCTGTGCGAATGACACCGACCCACCCATCAACAACGCCGACAGCCTCCGCGCCGTCAAGGTCGTCTACTCTATCTACGAAGCGGCTACCATTGGCCGCGTGGTGCGTATTCCTGAATAATGAAGAGGAAGGCCGAGTAGCATTTTGTTTGCTCAAAAAGGCTGCCTCGGAACAGTTTTTCAGCCCACTTCCTCAGATGGCCTTTTTTTTTAATCGGTTTTCTTCCGCTTCTTGATCGCCGTCCAGTCATGGGTTTTCGAGAGATCATCTTCAATGGCCATTCTCACGAAACGGCGGGCTTTAGATTGAGCCAAATCGATTTGAAACAACACGTGGTGTCCTCCCGCTCCGTCGCTGTTGATCATCCTGATTTCTAACAGTTTTTCATTTTGCCTGACGTGTACGTGTCCGATGTTGGGATTGCCGAGGTCATTCACCATACCTGCGGGAAGGGAGTAGGTGCCGGAGGTATCCGTGATTTCCAAGGCGGATATAATTGTCTCAGGAAATCCACCATCTACACCGTATCCCGTCCACATCGCGCGCTTGCGCTCCGCCGGAAGTTGCCTCTCGTGGAACCTGATTTTAACGGTTCCCACGAAATGATCCTTAAATTTATTCTCTCCGCGCCTCCACATCTCTACGTGTGCATCGGGTTTGAAAACAGCTACCACCGGATAATGATCACTGGTGGTTTCCAGCACGGCGGATCCGCGGCATACTTTTGCTGAAACGCAGCGGTTGGCCAAGGCAGGAGTGGTTAAAATAAAATCAATGCGCTCGAGGAAGCCGTGTTGGAGCTCGGGGGTTTTGACATGGCCGAGTACGCGGGTGGGGAATGAGCCGAGCCGGAGGCTCTCGGCGTAGGTGGGCTTGGGGTGGGCGACGGCGAATTTTTCGTAGACGACGTCGCGCAGTGGCGCTTCGAGGATGCGGTTCATGATTGGGAAGATGTATTTGCCGTCGACGATGAAGCGGTCTTCGGCGCGTTTCTTGGCGTCGCCGACTTTGCGGCGGTCGAGGAGCGGTTGTTGTTTATCGAGCCAGAGCTTGTCGGTGGCAGCGTGGGCGTTGAAGTCGCCCATTAAAATAACTTGCCGACCTTCCTTGGCCAAGCGCTTTACGAGGTCGCACAATTGATTCACCTCGCCTAATTGTTGTCGTACCCCGGCCGGCCAGAGGTGGCACACGATGACGTCGATGCCTGCAGTTTGGCAGTGGAGATACCCGTGGTGAAAACCTTTGGTGTTGCGCGCAATTACTTCGATCGGCGTGCGGCTGGTGATGCCGATGTTGTAGCCGCCGCCCTTGAGCGTGGCAGCGTGCGGGTGATGCCAATCGGCTGCGGACTTCTTTAGCCGCGCTTCGCTCCAGCCGACCAGCTCCTGCCACGCGGCGATGTCCGGCTTCACAGTGTTCACCCACGTGACCGTTGGTTTGTAACTGCGGCCGCCGCGAAAGCCGTTGAAGACGTTGTAGTTCAAAACGGTGAGGGGCTTTTTGAGTTTGAAGGTATTGGCGGCTCGGCGTTGGCCGAGTTGTTGCAGGGTGGTGAGAACGGCTTTCGGTATGGCGCCATTGGCGGCGATGGGCACATCGAGGGTCACCGTACCGTCTTGGGCATTGATAACGCCGATTCGTTCCGCGAGTGTCGCCGCATCAAAACGCGATTTTGTGCCCGCGCCCCAGCCGTCGCTGACGGAAAGCAGCAAGTGCCAAGTGACTCCCTCGGGCGCGGGAAAATTCTTGGGCGTGAGCGGTTTGTTTTTAAAAGTAAACTCGCGCTGTTCGCCGGCGGTGAAAGTTTGGAGCGGACACAACTTGCCCCGCGTGCAAAGCGACAGCAGTGGATGCGCGCCGGCGTTGAAGGCCAGCTCGGCGGCAGGATTGCCCGAGCGCACGGCGGCCAGCCACGTGT
>JAPKEI010000370.1 GCA_028872685.1 Verrucomicrobiota bacterium
CGGCGACTTCCGTCGCTAATGCTCTGAAAAATCATCTCTTTTCTTTACACAAATTTGACTATTTTCGGCGCGGCGGGTGATTCTGTGGATCTTTTTGATAAATGAATCGGTGACGCGATCACCCTACTGCGCGCGGGGTAATTAAGACAGGATCGTGCCCATTCCATCACCCACTTTCGCATAAAGCTCACGCTGCTGAGCAGATTGCTCGAGCAAATCTTTTGCCAATTTTACGCGGTTTGGTTCAAAGAGCGTCAATGTCGCCGAACCGCCAAAGGCAAAATAACCTTTCTCTTCGCCCTTTTCCACCGGACGCGTGGGCACAAAAGTGTGATTGACGCTGCCTACATTCGTCGCGCCGATTTCCAGCACGAGCACTTTGCCGAGGCGCTCGGTTTCAATTTCAGTAATGAACCGTTTATTTTCCCACAAAATTTCCAATCGGTCACGCAAGGCCAACGGATTCACCGATTGCAATGGGCCGTTAATCAACCGCGCCTCGCTCGGAACACCGGCCACTGGAAAATGAAAGCGATGATAATCAACCGGGCACAAACGCGAAAATACTGCTGCCCCATCGGCGAATTTTTTTGCCAGTTTTTTATCGCCAAGGAGTTTAGGCAATTCAAAGTGCTGCCCCTTCACAAAAACACCTTCCACTTCCGAGGCTTTGGCAAATCCGAGATGCCGCCCATCGGCGGGAAACACCACTGAGTCACCGGCCGGATCCACCGGACGCGCTTCGGGTTTGAGCTTGCGATAAAAGAAATCGTTGAACGACGTAAACTCGCCCGCAGCCTTCACGTGTTCTGCTTCGGCGATTTTGTATTGTTCGATGAAAGGTTTCACGCGCGAGGCGCTACTCGCACAACTCATACGCCAACCGTACCAACGCGAAAACCAGGCGCGCTTGGCCACCGCGTGCAACGCGATTTGGCCGAAGGGATTGAAAAGAATCCAACGCAGCCATTGCTCGCCGTAAATCTCTTCCGTTTCCACTTTACCAGTGTAACGATTGAAAAATTTAATTCCAGAGTCAACCATTTAGCAACTTGTTGGCACACCCGCCACCACTTCCACGCAGTGCGGGATAGCGCCGACTACGAAGCCGAGGCATTCGACCGCGCCTTTGGGTTTGCCGGGTAAACAAATCACAAGCGCATTGCCCACGGCGACGGCGAGGTTGCGGGAGAGAATAGCGTTCTTCGTGATTTTGAGTGATTCCATCCGCATCACTTCGCCGAACCCAGGCAATTCGCGGTCGGCGATTTCCCGCACGGCCTCGGGTGTGACATCGCGTGGTGCCACTCCGGTGCCGCCGGTGGTGAGCACGAGATGGCATCCCTTCGCAATCTGCTCACGAATGGCACGCTGGATTTGTACCACTTCATCCCGCACCACGCTCTCGGCTAGCACCGCCCAACCGTAACCATCAGCGGCTTCACGAAGAAGGGGGCCGCCGAGGTTTTCGTATTCGCCCGCCGCGGCACGGTCGGACACTGTGATAATTCCCACTTGTATTTTCATCGTTTGGTTTTTGAAATAAGTTTTACATTCGTGATGCGCATCTTTTTATCGACCGCCTTACACATGTCATAAATGGTCAATGCGGCGAGGCTCACCGCCGTGAGGGCCTCCATTTCCACGCCGGTTTGCGCCGTCACTTTCGCCGTGGCGGTGATGACAATCGCGTTACCTGACTTCGGAAATTCAAACTCCACTTCGCAATGGTTGATGGGCAGCGGATGGCACAGCGGAATCAAATCGCCCGTACGCTTGGCCGCTTGGATGCCCGCGATGCGCGCGGTGGCGAGCACGTTGCCTTTCGCAATCTTGTCTCGTCGAATGAGCCGGAGCGTTTCCTTCACCATCCGGATTTCCCCGCGAGCGGTAGCGGCACGTTGCTGCACTGGTTTAGCGGAGACATCGACCATCTTGGCTTCGCCTTTGGCGTTAATGTGCGTTAATTTTTTCATTTTTCCAATTACTCACCGCCCTTCGCATTTCGACGGGCACTTGCATATTGGGTTGCACGTGGCGGGGAATGTAGTCGGGCGAGATGGCCCATAAATCAGTGGTCACCAAAATTTGCCCATCACATTCACTGCCCGAGCCAATGCCGATAGTGGGTATGGAAATTGTTTTTGAAATTTCAGCGGCCACGGCGGGGGCCACCAGTTCGAGCACCACGGCGAATGCCCCCGCTCCGGCCAAGGCTTCGGCATCAAGCAGGATGGCCTCGTGTTCGGCTTCAGTTTTCCCTTTCACTCTGTAGCCCCCCTCGGCTTTTACATTTTGGGGGAGCATCCCGATGTGACCGAGAAAGGGAATCCCCGCCGCGAGGACAGCTTCCACTTGGGGAAGAATAGCCGTGCCCCCTTCGGCTTTCACTGCTTCCGCACCAGCATCGATCAGTCGGCGGGCGTTGGCCACAGCATCATCCTCAGTATCGTAACTGCCTTTGGGCAAATCAGCAGCGAGCAGCGCACGGGGTTCGGCGCGGGCAGCGGCGCGGGTGTGGTGTTCCATGTCGGCCATCGTGACGCCGGTGGTATCGGGCAAGCCAAGCACCACCATTCCGAGGGAATCGCCAACAAGCAAGAGGGGCACGCCGCATTCATCGAGCATACGCGTCATGGGATAATCGTAAACCGTG
>JAPKEI010000036.1 GCA_028872685.1 Verrucomicrobiota bacterium
ACAATTAAAGAGCCACCGTGGCCGACCAACCGGCTTGGCCGAAGTGTTCGTGGTGTTTTGCCCGCAAAGTCTCAGCGGCGGGACGATTCTCGGTGATTGCAAACATGGTGGAGCCGCTGCCGGACATAAGAGCGACGAGCGCACCATTTTCCATAAGAAAATTTTTCAGGACAGGCAGCACGGTGTGTTTTTGAAACACGGGCGTTTCGAGGGAATTATAAAGTCCATTCAATTCACCCGCCTCTAGCGATTGCAGCATTGCGGCGCCTTGGCCTTCGTGACCGTAAGCTTCGGGCATTTTGCCAAGTGACTGATACGCCCACGGTGTACTCACGCCGAAGCCGAGGTGGATAAGCAGTAATCCTCTGCCCTGCAATACGGCAATGGGCTCGAGCTGCTTCACAATTTCACCGCGACCGGTGGCGAGCGCGGGGTCATCTTGCAGGAAAAACGGGACGTCGGAGCCAAGGCACGCGGCCATCTCGTGCATTTCATCGGCATTTAATCGCGTGTCAAAAAGTTCGTTCAATCCGCGCAGTGTAAAAGCTGCGTTGCTGCTGCCCGCCCCGATGCCGGCGGCGAGCGGGAGATTTTTTTGCAGATGAATACGAACGCCGGCGGCTTCGGATTTTTTTAGAAACAAGGATGCGGCACGATGAACAAGATTGTCTTCGCCCACGGACAAGCGTGGGTCACTGCAAGTTAGCTCGATGCCATCGTCTAAAAGTTCGATGCGGAGTTCATCGAAGAGCGGCACGGGCTGGATGATGGTTTCCAACTCATGAAAGCCATCCTCGCGTTTCCCCAAAATATTGAGCAACAGGTTGACCTTGCAGTGCGATTGGAGAACGAGGCTCATCGGCGTGGCCTAGTCTTCGTTGTCAAAAGCGGCTTCTTCACGTGCCTGTTTTCGCCCCATAAACCACGCGATGACGGTGCTCATTTCGTAGAGCAACTGCATCGGAACGGCCACGAGCGCAAGTGTCACGGGATCACCTGTAGGGGTGATGACGGCGGCGAGGATGATGTTGGCCACCACGGCGTACATCCGAAGACTCGAAAGTTTTTCGTAATTCAAAATACCGATTTTCACGAGGAAGAGCAGGATCATCGGCATTTCAAATGCGAGCCCCATGCCCACCATAAATTTACACACGAAGCCAATGTATTCCTCGGCCATCCATTCGTCCGCACCAAAGCCGAGCATCCCGGCGAAACCCACCGACGCCCACAGAGCTACCTGCATGATGACGACATAGCAGAAGGCCACACCGATTAAAAAGAGGATTGTCCCCATACCGGCCAGCCTAAAGACCCATTTCTTTTCCTTAACCCGAAGGGCGGGCAGTACAAATTGCGCGACAAAAAACAAAATGAACGGAATAGCAATCGTGATGCCGCCATAGAGGCCAATCTTAAGGGCGATGAAAAATGACTTGAGCGGGCCGAATGCTTTCAGCTGCACGTGCCACGGCTCTCGATTAGTGCTGTTGTTATCCACCTGAAGCTCGAGTGCATAGCGGGTGCCATTAGTGCCAAGTTGCTCGGCGGGCACCAACCGGAGTGCAGTGATCTCTACGGTGTTAGTGAACGAACCTTTGAGGTTGCCGGTTTCGGCTATATTTTTTAAATCCGACTCACGAATATGTGACACCACGCCGCTACCAAACTTCACGGGCACAGCGCGTTTATCAGGGTTGGAGTTGATCTGCTCAATCTGCTGTGCGTCTTCCAGTGGTTGAGTAAGAAACGTAACAATCTGCGGCGATCCGATGAGAGCGATCATCATACCGGCCACCACGGCGACCACGCATTTCATCACCATAAAACGAAAATCCTCGAGGTGATCGAGGAACGGTTTTATGGGCCCGCCAAAGCCTTCGTCGCCACCACCGTCTTTGCCGCCATCATCGCCGCCATTATTATCACCGTCGGCGTATTCGTATTCGCCGTGGTCGTGTTCGTGAAAGTTATCGTCATGTCCCTGATGATATTCATCTTCGTAATCGTGTGAATACTCATCGTGATAGGGATCATCGTGGCCGGAATCCAATTCGCCGGCATGATGGGGATCTTCATGTTGCGTTTGGTCCTGCGCTTGATCGTCGCGGGCGGCCTCGGCCTCGTCCGGCGCTGCCTCAGTTTCAGGTTCAGAGAAATCGGCTTTCGGAAATTCTGATTTAGGGAATTCGGCCTTGGAGGCGGCCTCTGTGGGCTCATCGCCCAAAGGCAGTTCGCTCTGCTCCGTGCCTTCTTCAGGCGACGTGGCAGACGAATCATCTTGAGGGGGCTTGTTTTCAGCAGGCGTTTTATCGCCCCCGGAATCAGAAGCCCCATCCTTATCCTCGGGCTCCTTAGCCATAATGGAAGTGGAAACTAAGCCTTAGAATCGGATTCAGCCTTCGCGGGCTTGTCATCCTCCACCTCGGCGTGGGCGGTTTTTTCCTGCCGATCCTCAATGGGCCGTTGGCGGCGGCGAGGGCGATCGTGGTCGTCTTCGTCGTCACGGTTCAGTTCGCTGCCAATATCGCTTGAGGCTTTCTTGAATTCGCGGATGCCTTTGCCAAGGCCGCGCGCGAGTTCCGGGAGCTTTTTCGCCCCAAACAATAACAGCACGGCAAGGCCGATTATCAGCCATTCCGAGCCCTGAATAAATGCCAACATAGTTTCGCTCATAATTTGCACGTAGTGTTTGGACAACTTACCGCAAATTTCTATTCACACAAGAAAAAACCCCCGATTTCGCGGGGGGTGAGAGTGTTTAGCCCTGTTTTACTGGGCTGGCATTAGGAGAACGAATTCACCCCGGCGGTTTTCCGCGAAGGATTGTTCGTCCAATCCGAGCAACATCGGCACTTTTTCACCCTGGCTGAGGGTTCGCAGGCGACCGGTGCCCACGTTCATCCGCGACAGTTCATCCACTACCGCAAGCGCACGGCGTTCGCCTAGCGAGAGGTTGTAATCCTCCGTGCCGCGCTCATCGCAATGGCCTTCCACCATCAGCTTGTGCGTGGGGTTTTGGATGAGATGCAATGCCACGAGTTTGATTTTCTCGAAGTCATCGGGATGCACCGCCGCGCTATCGTACTCGAAATGTACGGTCAACGCCGCAAATGCCTCGCGGTCTTCCATTTCCTGCCCAGTGAAACCGTTGCCCTGCTCATTAAACAACGCGCCGTTGTTCGGGTTGAGGGGCTGGATGATTGGGTTGGGGTTTACAAATGGTTGACCTCCGCCAGGAATTGTTTCGCCGCCTGGAATACCGCCACCGCCTGGGGGCGTGGGCACCGGAAGCGGGTTGGGATTACTGGCCACGATAGTTTTCTGCCCGGGGATGGTTGTCAATCCCACCGGCTTCTGTGTTTTGCAACCCACAGCCAGCAGCATTGCCGCCGCGCCCAGGGCTGTTGCATTAATTAATGCGTTTCTTTTCATAGTATGCTCCTTGTAGTGTTTCCTCCTTGGGGTTGGTGTTTTTGCCTCCCTTGCAGTTAGCAAAAATTTTCCCAGCAAAACGCAACCGCGTCCCCAACCCCGGGGACGCGACGCACCGATAAATGCACTGGCTGCCGCCGCGCTATGGCGTGGCGGTGCCGGGAATCAAATTAATCCGTTGCGGGCCAACGCCCTCCTCGGGTGCCGGCTGCGCCGGCATCGGCACATACAACACAAATTCTCCACGACGATTGGCCGCGAACGATTCGTTATCACTGCCCTGCACCATTGGCATTTTTTCGCCCATGCTCTTGGTGGCGAGGCGGTTGGCTGTCACGCCCAATTCCGACAGTGCCTGCGCGATAGCCTGTGCCCGGCGTTCGCCCAGTGAGAGGTTGTAATCCTCTGTGCCGCGCTCGTCGCAGTGGCCTTCCACTTCCAGCAAATGTTGCGGATTTTGAACCAAGTACTCAGCCACCTTAGTGATGTGCGGTAAATCTTCCGGCCGCAACTCCGCGCTATCATAGGTGAAATGAATTTTCTGAAACGCATCCCGCACAATCTCGTGTTCACCGGGTAGGCCCAAAGGAGTGAACCCGGGATTGGGATTGGGTGTTATTCCAGGCCCACCGGTCTCACCACCAGTACCGCCCGGGCCCAAGCCTGTATTTCCGTTGCCGCCACCGGTATTACCGTTCCCGTTACCTCCATTATTAGCCAGTTTGTGGCCTGGGATACTGGTGACATCCGTGGTGGCGGATTTACAGCCGATCGCGGCCAATGCAGCCACGACGGCCAATGTTTTTAGATAGGTTGCTCCTTGCATAATAATCTCCTTTTCTCGCACGCGTCCATTGAACGCATTGGTTAAGCTCCTCTTTGTTAAAACTTTACTGCCACGCGGGTTGCCCCACGCCGCCCGCAAAGGCTGGGAGCATCTTCACCTGTTCAGTCGGTACGTCAAGTATCGCCATTCGTTTCTTATTCACGCTACCGGCGCGCCTTGTGAATATAATATTCCGACTGTTGGCGGCCCACGCGGGGTCTTCGCCCTGAAAGTCACTGAATATCACCGCGTTGCCACCAGTGGCTTCCACCACTCCGATGTTAAAATTTTTGCCGCGCTGCTGAGTAAAGGTAATCCATTTTCCATCGGGAGACCAACAGGGCTGCGTGGGGCGGAACGCGCCTTTGGTTGGAATCTCAATCATGGGCCCTCCGCCCACTGCCACTTTGACCAGTACGTACCGTCCCTTGACGATCGTGGCAAAGGTAACCCATCGACCGTCCGGCGACCATGAGGGGCTGGATACTTCCTCGCGGGTGCGAGTGCCACGGAAAAGATTCTTACCGGGGATGTCTTTCAAAAACTCCCAGTCTTTCGGAGCCAAGTACAAATCCGTCGCCCCGCCTTTACTGAGAACCAACGCCACCGGCCCATGCGAGGCCATCGCGCCGCCGGTATTCAATCCCTTGAACCGTGAAAACACTTTACGCTTCCCAGTCTTCAGATCGTGCTTCACCACGGTGGTGTTTTGCAAACCACCAATAGTCATCCACGAAGTATAAAAAAGCCCACTGTGATCGGGCATCCACAGTGGATTTTCCACAATGGATTTATCGTGGGTTAATGCCACAGGATTGTGGCCGTCATAATCGGATTGAAAAACCTCCCACTCACTCTTGCCGGTTTTCATCGTAAACAAAATGCGTGTGTGGGCGATTCCGTCCTGGCCGGTGATGGCTTTGATGGTGGCGTTGCTCAGTGCATGGGCAAGCACGCGTGGCGCGGCGCCGTTGATGTTGAGGTTAAAGCCAAAGTTACCGGCGTTGTCCCGCAAAATTCCGGTGAGGTTCGCCGGCCCGTTTTTACCATCGAGCACATAACTTGCATCGCCTTCAGGCACCATTTTGCAGCCCATAACCTCGAGGTCAAATGCCAGCACCTTGGCCACCTCACCTTGATAACCTTTAATCGCAACGGGGATCAACTTGCCCACGTTACCCTGTACTTGCAAACCAGCGGCCCGCGTGAATGCGATTAGTACAAAAAATGAAAACAGAATGGAAACCCGCTTGATGTGATTCATTATTTAAATTCCTTTTCAACCTCCAACAATCGGCGTGAAATCCAGTATGAATGTCCGCTGGGGGTCACGTGAACCCGATGGGAAAGATTTGCCAACGGACCTCACTTTGTCCAGCGCGCGTTGTACTGACTTATCCAGAGCAGCATCGCCAGTACGACGGGTTATACGGGCACGAATCACACGACCGGTGCGGTCGATCGTCACAGAAACCTCGGCAATACGTGTGCGCGCGAGGTTTTTGGGAATCAATGGCTGCCACGCACGGCGATAAACGGCGACGACGTGTTGTGCATAAGTTGCGAACGCGGCGCGGTTACTGCCACTCACTTGCACTTTAATTTTTGCGGAAAGATTGTTGAGGCCCTTGAGCGCGGTGTTGACATCCTTGGAATTCACCGCCGGGTTCACCGGTCGAGAGGGGATGGGGCGGGCTTTGTTCGTATGGTTCTTTGGGTTGCCAATGTTTACGCGAATTTGGCTTGGCGTCTTGGCTGTGTTCTTAGGCTTGGGTTTTTTTGGGGTTGGCTTTTTAGGGAGCGGTGTCGGCTTTACTTTAGGCGGCGTAACTCTTGGCGGTTTGGGCGGCGTGACTCTTGGCGGTTGCACGTTTGGCTTCACCGGCGGCCGCGGCGGAGTCACTTGGGTGTGCCGTACGGCACTGGGCTGATTGATATTCGGCTTAGTTTGAGACGGAGCGGGCGGGTTGAGCAGATTTTCCAGTTCACTGGGGGCAATCATACTGAGTACGGCCGGCACCTTTTCCGGCTGGGTCACGAGAAATGCCGCGCCCAAAATCAGCACGGCCACCAACAGCACGTGCAGACCCACGGACAGAAAAAAACATTTTTTAAGTAATCGGGTCATCGGTTGCTCTCCTTGGTTCGCAGCGAGAATTGGGTGAGCCCGTTTTTCACACAGGCATCAATCACCGCATAAGTGTCTTTGTTCACGCCGTGTTGATCGGCCCGGATGTACACCACCGTTTTTGGGTTGTCCGTGTGCGCCTGAATCAAGGCGGCCTCGATTTGGGCAAGATTCATCGGCTTGCGGTCAAACAGGTATTGGCCGTCGCGGCTGATTTCCACGGTTCGCACGTCGCTCCGATCGATGGCCACATCAGTGGAGCCGCCTTCGGGCAGCTCCAGCTTCATCCCCTGTTCGAGCAGCGGAGTGGCGATGACAAAAATAATCAGCAACACAAACGCGAGATCCAACATCGGCGTCACGTTCAAGTCAGCGAGGGTCACCAGCGGATTGCGTTTGGAAAAGCGCCTCATGATTGGCCCTCCGTTTCCGGCGGCAGCAAATCCGGCTGCACATCATCAGCATCATCAAATTCCACTTTGGTTTCATCCGCCGCTGCCACCGGCTTGGGCTCCAGCTGCGGTTTGGGTTCCACTCGGATTTCCGGTTCGGCGGCCATTGTTTTGAGAGGTTCGCGCGCATTCACGGGCACGTCCTGCAAATATTCAGCCTCGATTTTGGAGGATAATTCCTGTGCAAAATTATCCATCTCCACCGTGGCCACGCGCAAATTATGCACCAACCAGTTGTAGCCAAACATCGACGGGATGGCCACGAGCAGCCCCGCCACCGTGGTTGCCAACGCAGCCGCCACGCCGGGTGCCACGGTGGTGAGTGAAGCGTTGCCCACTTGCGCGGCGCGGCTGAACACTTCCATCACGCCCCACACCGTGCCGAGCAATCCCATAAAAGGTGCGCCGCTCACGGCGATGGCGAGCAGGATCAGGCCCGACTCCAGCGCCACGGATTCCCGTGCCACCGAGCTTTCGATTAAGCCCTTGATATGTTCCATTGATTTCAACGACACGTAACGGTGCCGGTTGCCCTCCTTGTCGCGCAACCTTTCCTCCAGAGCCATGCAGCCCTCCTGATAGACGTTGAAGAGCGGACAACCCTCCGCCGAAATGCGGCGCTCAAACATAGCGAGTACGCGTTTTTGGCCGCGAAATTCGCTGTCGAAATATCGGTTATATTTACGGGCGCGACGAAGCTGCCACGCCTTAGTGGCCATCACCGCCCAGGCACAGGTGGAAAACAGGACGAGAACGACGATGATCGCCAATCCCGGTCCTTCCAACTGTTCCCAAACATATTGGAACGTGGGCTTGGGCACGACCGGAGCCGAGCCAGCCGCAGCTAGCAATTGTAATGTGTTCATGCCTAACCTCCTTGAAAAGGCAACTTCCTTGGTCCCGATCCTTTACCAAAAATCCGAGTTTTTGTCAACTTTCTAGGGGTATTCCTCCAAACACGAACAAAATGGCCCATACGCGGCGGGAGTCAAACAGAGGATATCAACAGGGTGTGAATCAATCACACAAAAACACCAAACAACTCAACGGCGGCAAATTGAATTCCGCGGACCACGGTTGGCTGTGCCACGGAGTTTCCTGTGAATCGACGCCGCCGTTATTGCCGAGGTTCGCACCGCCGTAATGTTCAGAATCGCTATTGAGCACCTCACGCCACCAACCCGCGCGCGGGAGGCCGATGCGATAGCCCGCGTGCGAGGCGTTGCCGAGATTGAGCAGCACCAACGCTTGGCGCGAGCAATCGGGAGTTTGACGCACGAAGCTGGCCACTCCGGCGGCGTGGTCTGCGTTGTCAATCCAGTAGAAGCCACCCTCCGAATAGTCGCCCGCCCACAGCGCAGGCTCGTCTCGGTAAAGATGATTGAGGTCCGCCACCCATTGCTGCAAACCGACGTGCAATTCGTTTTCTTCCAACAACTCCCACGCCACTTCGCCGTCTTCGCTCCACTCCGTGCGCTGGCCGATTTCGCCGCCCATAAAGAGAAGTGGTTTGCCGGGGAACAGCCATTGATAGCCGAAGAGCAAACGCATATTTGCAGTAAGCTCCGCGTCCGCGCCGGGCATACGGCCGATGAGCGAGCGCTTTTCGTGGACCACTTCGTCGTGCGAAAGCGGGAGCAAATAACTTTCCTGATCGCGGTACAGCGAGGCGAAGGCAAACTTATCCTGTTGCGCGGCGCGTTGCGTGGTTTTTTTTTGGAAGAACTTGAGCGTGTCGTGCATCCAACCCATATCCCACTTAAACGTGAAGCCAAGGCCGCCGGCGCTCGTATCGCGGGTGACCCCCGGCCACGCAGTAGATTCCTCGGCCATCGTGACCACGCCGGGGAATTCGCTGTGCACCACGTGGTTGGTGTGACGCAGCAACTCCACCGCTTCGAGGTTTTGATTGCCGCCGTGGATATTCGGCGTCCACTCGCCTTTCTTGCGCGAGTAATCGAGGTACAACATCGACGCCACCGCGTCCACGCGCAAGCCGTCCACGTGAAACACATCGCACCAAAAGCGCGCGTTGGCGGCGATGAAATTCTTAACCTCGGGTCGGCCGTAATTAAACACCGCCGTACCCCAATCCGGATGCTCGCCGCGCTCGGGATCCGGATGCTCAAAAAGCGGCGTGCCATCGAAACGCATCAGCGCCCAGTCGTCCTTAGGAAAATGCGCGGGCACCCAATCGATGAATACGCCAATGCCCGCCTCGTGCAGAGCGTTGACGAGAAACTGAAAATCCTCCGGCGTACCGTAGCGACTGCTCGGCGCGTAAAATCCCGTAACTTGATATCCCCATGAAGGATAATACGCGTGCTCGGCCACCGGCATAAATTCCACGTGCGTGAAGCCCATTTTGCACAGATAATCCACCAAGCGCGGCGCCAACTCGCAGTAGTTGTACGACTCGCCCGCCGCCTTTTTCCGCCACGAACCGAGGTGCATTTCGTAAATACTCATCGGCTGCGCGAGTGGTTCAGACTGTTCTCGCTGCGCGATCCAATCCGCGTCGGTCCACGCAAAGCGGCTGTTATCCCACACAATCGAAGCGGTCTTGGGCGCGATTTCGAAGAACAAGCCAAAGGGATCGGTCTTCTCCTGCAGCTCGCCTTCGGTGGTTAAAATTTGGAATTTATAATGACTGCCCACCCCACAACCCGGCGCGAAGAGTTCCCACACGCCCGATTGCCCCAACATCCGCATCGGATGATGCCGACCATCCCAGCCGTTGAAATCGCCCACCACGCTGATGCGCTGCGCGTTGGGCGCCCACACCGCAAAACTCGTGCCGTGCACGCCGTCAATACAGCGCGGATGCGCACCGAGCTTTTCATAAATACGCCGCTCATCGCCACGGTTGAACAAATATAAATCGTTATCGCTGATGGTCGGCAAAAACGAAAACGCATCGCGCGTGCGCCATTGCTCACCGCTGCCCCACGTAATGGCAAGATCGTACGCGTAAATGTCGTTCTCCTCTTCCAGCATACCCTCGAACAAATCCGACTCACCCACGCGCCGCAGCGCAATGACCGGTTTGGACGGCTCGTGCACTGGCACCGCCACCACTCCCTTCGCCAGCGGCAACAGCGCACGCACCACCACGCCGCCGCCCTCCAGCTGATGCATCCCCAGCAACTCGTGTGGCGCGGCGTGCCGCCCGTGCGTGATCGCTTCAAACTCAGCTTCGGAAATAATCATCCCGCAAAAATGCGTTGGAGTTGTTCGCGCAAGAGACTTATGTCGCCTTCAGTCCACACGACTTGATCAGCGCGCTTGATTTTTCCACTCACCTCCATTTGAGCCGCGATGCGCGCGTCGATTTGGGCATCGTCCCATTCCCGTGCGCGCAGCCGCGCGCGTTGAGTGTTGCCCGTACAGGCCACGCAAATCACCGAATCAAATTCCCCTTCAGCTCCCACCTCAAACAACAACGGAATCACCACCACACCCAACGGAATATTATCCGCGCGCCAAGTTTCCATCTGCGCTATCCAACGCTCCCGCACGCGGGGATGAATGATGGCCTCAAGCTTCTTGCGTTCAGCATCATTGCCAAAAATGTGCGCGGCCATTTTTCCGCGATCGAGTTTGCATTTGGCATCCAGAAATTCCGCGCCGAATGTGTCGGCAATCTCCGCCAGCGCCGGTTCGCCGACCGCCACCACTTTACGCGCGAGGTCATCGGAATCCACCACCGGCACACCCTGCTCACGGAGCAGCTTGGCCGCGGTGGATTTGCCCATCCCCACCCCGCCGGTGATACCGATGACGCGCGTGCTCATGAGGCGCGTGGGGCAAGGTTGAGGTTCTGCACAATTTGAACCGTCGCGCGCGATTTGTTGAGCGTATAAAAATGCAACCCCTCTACGCCATTGGCAATGAGTTCGGCGCACTGCCGCGTGGCGTAATCGACGCCAAACTCCGCCACCGCCGCATCGTCATCACCCAATTTCGCAAGCGTTTCCGTGATCTCCGGCGTGAGCTTGGAGCCGCACATTTTGGTGAAGCGCTGAATTTGGCCACCACTCAAAATGGGAATGATGCCCGCCAAAATCGGCTGCGTCACCCCACGCGCGCGCAGATAATCGCGGAACGCATAAAAATCCGTGTTATCAAAAAATAGTTGAGTGATCACAAAATCCGCGCCGCAATCCACCTTCGCCTGCAGTCGTTGCCAATCCACCTCGCGCCCTTCCGTGCACGCAATGTGCCCCTCGGGAAACCCGGCCACACCGATGGCAAAGTCGTTGTGATCACGTACGTAGCTCACGAGTTCGTGCGAAAATTCAAAGCCGCCCTCGGGTTTCACAAAACTTTCCTGCCCCGGCGGCGGGTCGCCGCGCAGCGCGAGGATGTTGCGAATATCACGCCGATGCGCCTCATCAAGAAACCCGCCGATGTCCTCGCGCGTAGACCCCACACAAGTAAGATGCGCCATCGTGGGCACGCCTTGATCGCGCTGGAGTGTTTCCACGATGTCGAGCGTCTTGTCCCGCGTGCTTCCGCCCGCGCCATAGGTCACGGAAAAAAACGCGGGATTGATCGCCTTAAGCCGCGGCGCAATCTTCTCAAGCAACGTTGCTTCGCCCACGGGAGTTTTCGCGGGAAAAAACTCACATGAGATAACAGGTTGGTTGGCCTCCGCATGCTCGCGAAGAATGTCGCGAATATATCGCATCGGCGGGATAATGAAGAAAAGTAGCCCCCGCGGCAAGCCGCCACCTATTTAGCCTCCAATCGCGCTCATAGTTCGATCGGGTTGTTCGAAATCAGTTTCGCCGATATGGTGGCGGGGTTCTTTTTTTAAGACGACAGCTTGAAGCCAATCAGTGATGTCGGTGTCGGTGGCATTGCCGCGGAGGAGGGGTTTAAGGTCGTGCTCGTGGAGGCTGAAAAGGCAGGTGCGGATTTTGCCGTCGGCGGTGAGGCGGAGGCGGTTGCATTGGCCGCAGAAAGGTTCACTGACGGGGGTAATGAGGCCGATTTCGCCCTGCCCTTCTTTGCCGTCCTTGAACCGCCAGCGGGTGGCGGTGGCGGCGGCGTGTTCCATTCCGGCGGGTTCGAGATCGAAGGCGGCTTGGAGGCGGTCGCGGATTTCGCGGCCGGTAACAACGTGTTCACGTTGCCACGCGCGGCTGGAATCGAGTGGCATAAATTCGATGAAGCGCATCGTGAGCGCCTCCTCGCGCGCGAATTGGGCGAGTGCTTCGATTTCGTGATCGTTGAGGTCGCGAATGATCACGGCATTGACTTTGACGGGTGCGAATCCCAATTCCCGCGCGCGGGTGATGGCGGTGAGTAATTCGCCGAGGCCATCGCGGCCGGTGAGTTTTTTGAAATTATCGCGGTCGAGCGAATCGAGGCTGAAGGTCACTCGGCGCAAGCCGGCGGCGCGCAGGGCTTCGGCGTGTTTATCAAAATGAAATCCGTTGGTGGTGAGGGCGAGGTCATCTATGCCTTCCAATTCGGAGAGCTGGCGCACGAGCTCGGGCACGGCGCGGCGCAGGAGAGGCTCGCCGCCGGTGAGGCGAAGCTTGGTGACGCCCAAGTCGGTGGCAATGCGGGCAACGCGGGTGATTTCTTCGTACGTGAGAAAGTGGGAGCGTGGCTTCCATTCGTGCTGAATGGGCTGCGGTGCTTCGGTGGAGTCAGTCGATTTTCGGCGATAAAAATCCGCTGCCGCTTCGGTCTCAGGAAGACAATAGAGGCAGCGGAAATTGCAACGATCGGTTATGCTAATGCGCAAGTCGCGCATATGGCGGCCTAAGCCATCGACCAATTCCTTCGATTTGCTCACTTGTTCTCGTTGCCCGGCGCAGGCGCCTCGGGGACAGCGGGAGCTTCGGGAGCCGTTGGAACTTCCGGTGCCGCCTCGGGGGTTGCCGTGGTGGGTTCGGGTTGCTTCACCGGCTCAGGTTTCACGAGTTTGCCATCAATGTAAAGATCGCCGTCGGTCAGCTCGTAGTGGACTTTTTTGGTGTCGGCAGGCTCCGTTTTATTAGCGGCCAATTGGGAGGCATTGCGGGGGTTGTAAGTGCCGCGCGCGGCGTGCTTGCCGCCGTTGGGGCCCACACCCATCTCACGCCAACGTCGGCGGCGCGCTTCGGCGATGCGCGATTTTATGGTCTTCAATTGCTCGGCCAAAAAATCGACGTTGTTCATGCGTTCCACCAACTTGGCTTTTTCACCTTCCAAGCGGTTTAGCTCGCGCAATAGAAACACGCGGTCGCCTTCGGCGGATTCCAGCTTGGTGGTGGTCTCGGTAATCTTATCGTTCAAGCCGGTGATCTGTGTTTGCAGCGCGCCTTTTTGCACGTTGAAATCATCCAT
>JAPKEI010000037.1 GCA_028872685.1 Verrucomicrobiota bacterium
ATTCAGTGGGTATTCAATAATTCCTTCCGCACCCGCAGCCTTGAGGCTCGGGATGATTTCCCGCACTACGTGTTCTTCGATGACCGTGTCCACCGCCACCCAGCCGGTTTGGCTTAGTTCATTGACGGTGGGATTCCGCAGCGCGGGCAATTTTTTCAAAACTTTTGAAAGGTCGGCCTGCTTAATGTTCAACTTCAAGCCCACCAACGCCTCGGCATCCAGCGCGCCGCGTAGCAACATCGCCATCGTTTCGATCTTCTCCCGCTTCCACTTGTTTTTCCACGCGTCCTTGTTGGCGATTAAGCGCGGGGTGCTACTCATTAGCTCCTCCACGATGCGCAGATTGTTTGCACGCAGGCTGCTGCCGGTTTCCGTCACTTCCACGATAGCATCGACTAATTCGTGCGCCTTTACTTCGGTAGCGCCCCAGGAAAATTCCACCTCGGCTTTCACCCCGTTCTTTTTTAGCCAACGCTTGGTGAGTCCCACCACTTCCGTGGCGATACGTTTGCCCTGCAGATCCTTGACCGATTTGATTTTGGATTTCTCCGGCACTGCCAACACCCAGCGCGCGGGTCGCCGCGTGGCTTTGCTGAACAAAAACTCACCCACTTCGTGCACCTTGGAATTATTTTCCTCAATCCAATCCAGCCCCGTGATGCCGCAATCGAGATAGCCACGTTCCACGTACACGCTCATCTCCTGTGCGCGAATGGTGCGGATGTCCAGCTCCTCGTCGTCCACATAAGGAATGTACGAACGACTGCTCACGCGCACGTTCCAGCCAGCCTTGGCCAACTTCTCCACTGTGGCATCCTGCAGGCTGCCCTTAGGCAAACCGAACTTCAAAGTTTTGTTTTTGTTGATTTTACTCATCCAATAATTGCCGAGCATTCGCCTTCGATTTCGGCCGGGAATAAAGCATGAAAGGCTCCTCCACGCGTGTGGACGGGTTGATCTGCCACCGTCGCCGCGGAAAAGCGATCTTTTTCTTTGATTTTTTGGCAGGTGTTTTCATGACACAGATTTGATCGTGCGTCGCCCGCGTAGCGCGATTTCGCCCCGCACAATCGCTCCAATGGCCTCGGGGTAAATCCGGTGTTCAGCACCATGGATGCGCTCGTGCAAAATTTCCGGGATGTCATCATCAAGTACCCGCACCGTTTCCTGCGCGATGATCGCGCCGTTATCCACCCCTTGATCCACGAAATGAACCGTCGCGCCCGTCACCTTTACCCCGTGATCCAGCGCCTGTTTCCACGCCTCCAACCCGGGGAATGCCGGCAGCAGCGATGGATGTACATTCACCACACGCCCTTCGAACGCCCGCAGGAATTCCCCCTTCAAAATCCGCATAAACCCTGCCAGCACAACCAAATCCACCTCGGCATCATTTAGCGCCTTTATATAAGAAGACTCTGCCTCCTCATCGAGTTTTGTGCGAAACTTCCCTGGTGCAATAAACGCGCAAGCCACCCCCGCATCCCGCGCCCGCTGCAAAACCGGAGCCTCCTCCACGTCACTCAAAACCACCGCCACACTCGCCGGCAGCGTTCCATTTTGGCACGCCCCTGCAATCGCCCCAAAATTCGAACCCTCGCCCGAACCCAGAACTCCCAGCCGAAACTCTCTCGTTGAAGCAGAACGCGCCATAAACCAAAAATCTACCCCAAGCCATGCCACCATCGCAAACCAGAATTTATCTTAAGTCATTTCCCGCCACAGAGACGCGAAGAACATGGGAGATAGAGCGCGCTCTCCGAGCGCGCCTCAGTGGTAAATCATTAAAACAAAACTTGGGATTTGAAGCTTGGCCATTTCCCGTTCCCCTCCTACGGTTCGCGGATGAATTCCACTCTTTTGGGCCAGGCGGCGTTGGCTTTACTGGCTGGACAATTGGTTTTCCCTGTTTCACTTCAAGCCGATGAAATTCTGCCACCGGGACAGCGACCGAGGCCACTTCGGGTGCACGCGCTCGTTGGGGCGCGAGTGGTGGTGAAGCCTGGAATGGTGTTGAACGGCGCCACTCTCATTATTCGCAACGGTCGCGTTCAAGCTGTGCTGCCCAAAGGGCAAGTGGGTGTTCCTGCTGACGCGCGCGTTTGGGATTTAAAAGGCAAAACCATTTACGCCGGCTTCATCGATCCTTATCTTTCGTTGGGCAAGGAAAAGGCAAAGCCGGTTTCAAATCGTTGGACTGTACCCATTGATGCCCGCGCGGGAGTGAGTTTCACGGGTGTGCCCACCACTAAAACCGACATGGGCCGCAAGGGGCCCGGTCATGAAATTGCCGGCGTTCGCCCAGACTACCGTGTATCTGCTGAGTTTTCTCCCGACCCCAAGGAGCTCACTGCCCTGCGCGCGCTGGGCTTCACGGCCGCCAACATCATTCCAACCGAAGGCATCTATCGGGGCACCGGCACACTGGCGTTACTTGGCGATGGGAACCCCAACCAACTCATTCTGCGGCCGGACACAGTCCAGCATCTTGCCTTTTCCGGTACCACCAAACGCGCCGAAGGCTACCCTAATTCGCTGATGGGCGTGATCGCGGTCATCCGTCAAACGGTTTTTGATGCGCGGCATTATTACGCAATGCAAACGTGGCACAAAGCTCACCCCGCCGATGCGCGCCCGGAATACAATCCCTCGCTCGAAGCCCTGCGCCCCGTACTCGCAAAGACAGGCCAGCAGCGCATCGTTATCGAGTCAGGCAGCGTGCTAATGCTAAACCGCGCGCAAGTGCTCGCTGCGGAGCTGGGCTTCAATCCTATCCTCGTCGCTACCGGCCAGGAATGGCGAAGACCGCAATTGATGAAACAAATCAAAGCACCCTTCATCGTGCCAGTGGTGTTCCCGGCGATCCCCGAACTGCCCGAGGAAGATGATTGGAATCAAGTGTCGCTCGATCAACTGCGCGGATGGGATTGGGCTCCGGAGATCCCCGCCATGCTCCAGCGCGACCACGCCATCGCTCTCACCACCCATGGCCTGAGCGATCGTAAGGTATTTCGCAAAAACATCGTGCGCGCCATCGAACGCGGACTTAAAGAAGACGAAGCTCTCGCAGCGCTCACCACTGAACCGGCGCGAATGATGGGCGCTGAAAAAGAAATCGGCACCATCGAAAAAGGCAAGCTCGCCAACTTAACCATTGTTGATGGAAGCGGTTGGTTTGACCCTGAAAATGAAATCGATTCTGTCTGGATTGAAGGTCGCCATTTCGCCAACGATAACCGCGCGCCTGAGAAATCTGACACTGATGGAAAGGATGGAAAGAAAAAGGAAGACCCCAAACCCGCTCCACGCATTGCGCAATCACCTGACGCCTTTCGCGGGCCGTTGCTCTCGCCGAAGAATGTGATTATACAAAACGCCACGATTTGGACGTGCGGACCCGAGGGCGTGATCACCAATGGCTCCATCCGCATCGCCAATGGTCGATTTGTCGAGGTGGGACGGAATCTCAACCCACCGGAATCCTTCGACGGCATTGTGATTAATGCGAAGGGGATGCACGTTACGCCCGGCCTCATCGATTGCCATAGCCACAGCATGATACTCGGAGGCGTGAACGAAGGCACCCTGCCATCCAGCGCAATGGTACGCATTGGGGATGTGGTCAATTCCGAGACGGAAAATATTTTCCGCCAACTCGCCGGCGGGCTTACGACAGCGAATCTATTACACGGCTCGGCTAATCCCATTGGCGGGCAAAACCAAGTGATCAAGCTTCGCCATGGCGCGCCGCCGGATGACATGAAATTCACCAAAGCTCCATCCGGCATTAAGTTTGCCCTTGGGGAAAATGTGAAACAATCAAACTGGGGCGACGATAAGACCGCGCGCTTTCCGCAAACACGAATGGGCGTGAAGACGTTTTTTAACAATCGCTTCACCGCCGCTCGCCAATATCTTGCTGATCAACTGCGCGAGGACGTTGCGCCCATGCGCCGCAATCTTGAACTCGAAGCCATCGGCGAAATCATCAACGGGAAGCGCCTCATTCACTGCCATTCGTATCGGCAGGACGAGATGCTCATTTTTATGCGCACGATGGAACGCTTCGGTGTAAAAATTGGCACACTGCAACACGTATTAGAGGGGTATAAAATTGCTGATGAGATTGCCGCGCATGGTGCGGGTGCATCGGCCTTTAGCGATTGGTGGGCGTACAAATTTGAGGTATACGACGCCATTCCTTACGCCGGTTCGTTGATGCACGCGCGCGGTGCGGTTGTGAGTTTCAATTCTGATTCGAGCGACCTCGCTCGCCGAATGAACCTCGAAGCCGCCAAGGCCGTGAAGTATGGTGGCACCAGCGAAGAAGACGCGCTGAAGTTTGTGACGCTCAACCCCGCCAAACAACTCCACATCGATCAATGGGTCGGCTCACTCGAAATTGGCAAGGACGCAGACTTTGTCCTGTGGAGCGGTCACCCGCTCTCCACCCAAACCCTCTGCGAACAAACGTGGATCGAAGGTAAACAATACTACGCCCGCTCCAAAGCCCCCGCCCGCGCCAAGGCACTTGCCGGCGAGCGCACGGCGCTTCTCGCAAAGGCCCGCAAGAAGGACGGAAAAGAAAACGCCGGTGTTGCAGCACGTTCAGCTTTTTTTCTTCGCGCCCTCGAGAAGGCGCACGCACTTAACAACTGCTACGAATGCCGAAAGGTCAAACCGTGAACAAACTCATACTAATTCTATTCGCCGCCTCCACGCTCCAAGCGCAAGAGCAACCTCAAACAGTGCTTTATAAAGCAGCCGTCATTCACACGGCGGATAAGGGCACGATTGAAAACGCTCAAATGCTCGTCACCGACGGCATCATTCAAGCCATCGGCCAAAACCTCCGGGCAACGCGCCAAACAAAAGTGGTCGATCTAGGCAAGCTGCATCTGTACCCCGGACTCATCGCTGCCACCACGTCGCTGGGGCTCACAGAGATTAACGCCGTGCGCGCCACGCAAGACACCACCGAGGTGGGCGAGTTCACCCCCGACGTGGAGGCATGGGTTTCTGTTAACCCTGATTCCGAACTGATCCCAGTCGCGCGAGCCAATGGATTCACACACGCACTCGTCGCGCCAATGGGCGGCAGTATCACTGGCTCTTCCGGCCTCATTAAGCTGGCCGGTTGGGGCGTGGAGGATATGACTGTAAAAACCCATGCTGCTCTTCATCTTTGGTGGCCCGTGATGACACTCAACACGCGCCCCAAAGAAACCCTGCGCGACCCCGACAAACACAAATCGCCCAAGGAGCAAATTCGCTCTCGGGACAAAAAAATTAAAACGATTGATGATTTTTTTAATGAGGCCCAAGCGTACGCCCGTGCGCGCAAAGCCGGTGGTGCGGGTTTCAGGAAGGTTCCTGCGTGGGAAGGGATGCTCAGCGCCCTTTCGGGAAAACAACCGATAATGGTGCATGCCAATGAGATCCGCCAAATCAAAACCGCGGTGGCGTGGGCCAAGCAGCGCAAATTCAAAATTGTACTCGCCGCCTCACGCGATGCGTGGCAAATCGCCGATCTACTCGCCAAGGAAAAGGTGCCCGTGATTTTCGACAATGTCTTCACCCTGCCCCAACGCGACACCGACCCGCATGACATCCACTTCCGCGCTGCCGGCATACTCCATAAAGCCGGCGTGAAAATCGCTCACAGCGAAGCGATGGGTTCGTGGGGCGCATCCCGCGTGCGAAACATCGTCTACGCCGCCGCAAAGTCCATTGCCCACGGCCTGCCACGCGAAGCAGCCCTGCGCAGCCTCACCCTGCACCCCGCTCAAATGCTCAACGTGGCCGACCGCCTTGGCTCGCTCACCCCAAAAAAGGAGGCGACCTTCATCGCGGTGGATGGCGACATTTTCGACATCCGCACCAACGTAAAACATATGTGGATTGATGGCAAAAAAGTCAGCCTCCAAAGCCGCCACACCCGTCTCTACGAAAAATACAAAAACCGACCAAAGCTAATTAAGTGACCAAAAAAATGAGCAGGAATAAATCCTGCCCATCGTGTTGATTGTTGTTAGGAAAACTTAGCCCTTGGCCGCAGTGTAATTTCCGCCTACGACGTCCCAGTTCACCACGCTCCAAAATGCCTTGAGATAATCAGGTCGGCGGTTTTGGTATTTCAAATAATAGGCGTGTTCCCAAACATCACAGCCGAGGATGGGCGTGCGGCCTTCCATCAGAGGGGTGTCTTGGTTCGCCGTGCTGCAAACACATAAGGCACCGTCGGGCTTCACGCAAAGCCAAGCCCAACCACTGCCGAAACGCGTGGCACCGGCGGCTTCGAATTTCTCTTTAAACGAATCCATACCACCGAGTTCCGCCTTGATGGCTTCAGCCAATGCGCCCGTGGGTTCACCGCCACCGCCGGGCCCCATAATGGTCCAGAAAAGCGAATGGTTGGCGTGTCCGCCGCCGTGGTTGCGTACGGCACCACGAATCTCATCCGGCACTGAGTCGAGATCACTCACAAGATCGTCGACGCTTTTGCCGGCAAGATCGTCGTGGCCTTCCAGCGCCGCATTGAGCTTGGCGATGTAAGTCGCGTGATGCTTGCCGTGATGGATTTCCATCGTCTGCGCATCGATGTGGGGTTCCAACGCGTCGTGCGCGTACGGGAGGTCGGGGAGTTCGTAAGCCATAATTTTTGATTCGCCGAACGGTATCAATCGTAAGGGTGTCAGGCAAGCCCAACAAAGTTCTCCAGCATTTTCAGCCCCACTTTTTGGCTTTTTTCTGGATGAAACTGCGTGGCAAAAACATTGTCGCGCCACGCCGCCGAGGCAAACGATTCACCATAAGTCGTGCGCGTGGCCACGATAGATTCGTCTGTGGGCTTCGGGAAATAACTGTGCACGAAATAAAAATGACTCCCCGATTCGATCCCCATCAGAATAGGGCACTCTGGCTTTTCAAACTCCACTTCATTCCAGCCAATTTGCGGCACCTTAATTCCATTCTCCGCAAAACGAACCACACTGCCGCCAAAAACACCTAAGCCCGCCGCGCACGAACTAAACTCCTCGCTCTTCTCGAACAACGCCTGATAGCCCACGCAAATCCCAAGGAACGGCTTGCCTGTTCCAATGAAATCTTTTGCAGCGCCAAACAACTCCTGCTGTTGCATCGCGTTCACACAATCATCAAATGCCCCCACGCCCGGGAGCACAACTGCATCCGCGCGTGCCACTTCCTCCGGCGATGCCACTAAAGCCACCTCCCCGCCGGCCGCCGTTAACGCCTTCTGAACACTGCGGACATTACCCGCTCCATAATCTAACAACGCAATCACCTGAAAAGTTGTAGCTTAGCCATTCGATTCAACCAATTCTTTTTCTGTTCGCAGGCGGAGCTGGCCGCAGGCGGCATCAATGTCATGGCCTTTTTCGCGGCGGAGGGTGGTGAGAGTTCCGTGGGACATCAACGCCTCGTGGAAAACATCTTGGATAGCGTCGTCGGGGCGACTCCATTCAAGGCCGTCGACATGGTTGTAAGGAATAAGATTTACTTTTGCACGGAGGCGGTGGGCAAGTTCGGCGAGCGGGGCAACTTGGTCGAGGGCATCATTCACGCCGGCAATGAGAATGTATTCCAGCGTGACCTTGCCGCTTTTGGATTGTTGATATTCCTCAGCAGCGGCAGTGAGTTCGCGCAAGGGATACTTCCGGTTGATCGGCATTATCCGATTACGCACGGCGTCAGTAGCACCGTGGAGGCTGATGGCGAGGCGGTATTGGCGCGGCTGGGCAGCTAGTTTTTTAATTTGTGGCACGAGTCCGCTGGTGGAAATGGTGATTTTGCGCGCGCCGATGTTCGCGCCCCAATCAGCATTGAGAATTTCCAGTGCGGCCATCAGGTTGGCGTAATTGGCCAGTGGCTCACCCATTCCCATAATGACAAGGTTGTTGATGGCGCGCTCCCCTGCCCTGCCCTGCAAACGTTCCACGGCGAGCACTTGGTCGATGATTTCGGCGGGCTCTAGGTTGCGTTTGAAGCCGTCTAGTCCGCTAGCGCAAAAGGTACAGCCGTACGCACAGCCGACTTGGGTGGAAACACAAAGCGTATGGCGATCACTGGGCTCGCCGTAGAGCGCGGGACTGGCGGGGATAAGCACACTTTCAACCAGTTGATGGTCACGCAATTTCCAAAGGAACTTTTGGGTAGCGTCCACGTCGCCCTGTTTGCGAGCCAGCTCTATGGTGGAAAAGTCAAATGCCTCGCTGAGGCCGGCTTGGAGCGGCTCCGAAAGATTGGACATCGCCGCCCAATCAGCGGCAAAATGTTGGTGCACCCATTTGAGGATTTGGGTGGCGCGATACGGCTTCTCGCCACGTTCGCCCAGCCATGCGCCAAGGGTCTCGGGCGTTTGCGATGAAATGGGCTGGCTCACGTTAGTCTTCTAAATAATATTTGCGCGAATAATCTTGCACCATTCGCCAAGTGTTATATTTCGGCGTTACAGTCGCCATCGCGTGGCGCATTTTGCGAATCCACTGGCGCGGCAAGCCTGTGGCATCGCGATTATAAAAAGTGGGGATCACCTCCTCGGACAACACTCGAAACAAATTCTCGCTGTCAACGCGATCCTGTTCCTCGAGGTTATCCGGATGCGAATCATCGCCGATGGAGAACCCGTTATCTCCATCATAAACCTCGCGCCACCAACCATCCATTATGCTGCAATTGAGGCCGCCGTGCGCGGCGGTTTTCATGCCGCTCGTGCCGCTGGCTTCGAGCGGGCGGCGGGGATTGTTTAGCCACACATCGCAACCACCAACGAGCATTCTGCCAACTTGGATATCGTAATTTTCAATGAACACCAAGTGCCCCTGCAGCTCGCTGTGCTTGGCGAGGTGAACAATTTTTTGAATGAACCGCTTGCCGTCCTCATCGGCAGGGTGGGCTTTGCCGGCAAAGATAAACTGAACAGGCCGCTCGGCGTCTTTTGAGAGTTTCACAACTTCCTCGAAGTGATCGAAAATAAGTGGGGCGCGCTTGTATGTGGCAAAGCGGCGGGCGAAGCCGACAGTAAGTGTGTCGGCATCGAGCAGGTGATCGTAACTGATAAAGTCACCTTCTCGCGAGGGCGGATCATCAATGAGGCGGCCGCGGGTGAAATCGATCAACTCGCGCCGCAAACGGTAGCGCAAGGCCCAAAGTTCCTCGTCGGAAATGAAATCCTTGTTCTCCACCTTCTCCCAGAATTCGGCGTCATTAATTTGTTCGTAAAACTTCGGGCCATTGCCGAGACGCGGTTGCCAGAAATCGCGCGCGCTGCGGCTCATCCAGCCGAGCGTGTGAATGCCGTTAGTGATGTGGCCGATGGGCACATCATTGACGGGCACGTTAAATTTCTCCTGCCACATTTCGCGACTGACCGCGCCGTGGAGCTCGCTAACTCCATTGGCGGCGCGCGCGGCGTTGAGCGCGAGCACGGTCATGCAAAATTGTTCAGTTTCGTCGTCGGCATCCAAGCGGCCCATCGCCATCATTTCCTTGTGCGTCAGATCGAGTTGTTTCGCAAAACGACTGAGCGAATAGTTCATTAGCTCGGGAGAGAAACGGTCGTGCCCAGCAGGCACTGGCGTGTGCGTGGTGAAAACACATTGGTCGCGCGTGGCGGCAAGCGCTTCGTTAAAATTGTCGCCGACGGCCATTTTTTCGCGGATGAGCTCCAGTGCGAGAAATGCCGCATGGCCCTCGTTCATATGAAACACGCTTGGTGTTTCACCCAAGGCGCGCATGAGTTTTACGCCGCCGATGCCGAGAAGGATTTCCTGTTGGATGCGTGTGGTGGTGTCGCCGCCGTACACTCGCAAAGTGAGATCACGATAATGAGCGGGATTTCCGGGCAGATTGGTGTCGAGTAGATATAAAGGGCAGCGACCGACATTGATACGCCAGGCGCGGAAGCAGATGGTGTCCGTAGCGATGTCCACTGAGCAAATGATGGGTTCGCCACCGGCATCGGTTACGGCGTCCATCGGGAGGTTGCGCGGATTAAGTTGGTTGTAATATTCGGCCTGCCAGTTGTCGTGGTTAATGGTTTGCTGGAAATAACCTTCCCGATAAAAAAGTGTAATGCCGCAGAAATTTAGGCCGAGATCGCTGGCACTTTTGATGTGGTCCCCCGCCAACACCCCCAAGCCGCCCGCGGCGATAGGAAGCGTTTCGTGGAGGCCGAACTCCGCAGAGAAATACGTCACGCGCCGATTGGTCAGCTCGGGGGCTTCTCGTGTCACCCACGTGTCCTTGGGGTTCATGTAAGCATCGAATTCCTCCAATACATCCGCAACACGCTTCGCATAATCCGGCTCGAGTAAACGCATGCGCAGTTCGGTGTCCGACACCTCCCTCAAGATCGCCACGGGATTGTGGTACACATTCTGCCAGGTGCGCGGCGAAAGCTCACCGAAGATGCCGCGCGCATCCTGATTCCACGTCCACCAAATGTTGCGCGCAAGCTTGTTGAGCGCGATGACTGTTTCCGAAATTTCCATCGACGGAATTGGTAGTTGCGTCAGCTCCAAAAACCAAGCCGAATTTTGTCGCAAACCTTCAAAAAGACCGTCAAACTGATCAGCAACACGATGAAGCGAATCTGCCTTTCCCTCATTTTATCTGGTGCTCTGGTGAGCACCCACGCGCAGGATGACCCTTTCAAGCCGGAGCCCTTGCCCCAGCCAGTCATCAAGGAAATCACGCCGGACATCCTGCAAGTCGGCACGGTGAAACTCGTGAAAAAGGCGAGGGAAGTTCACATCCCGGTTACCATTGAAATGCACGAAGGCCCCATCGAATATCTCGTGGTCACCGGCCGCGGCAAGGTGCATGAGAGCCTGTTCGTCACCACCGCCGAGCCTTACCACGTCCAAGTGGCAATGCTGCTTCTTAACGCCAAGGGCAGCGGTGGCAAACTCATTTCTGATGATGCAAAAAACCCAATCCCCGGCCAGCCGGTTGATATTGAATTACACTGGAAAGAGAACGGTAAAACAAAAAAGGCGCGCATCGAACGGTTCGTGCAGACCGTACACCCAAAACTGCAACCGGCAAAAAAGGGGCCATTCATCTTCAATGGGTCCCGCGTGTTCGAGGGACAGTTTCTGGCGCAGCGCGATGGCTCTATCATTTCACTCATCACCGACAATGCCGCCCAATTTAACAACCCTCGCCTCGGCCGCGATGATGACGAACTGTGGCGCCCTCGACCCAAAGGGCTCCCAGCGGTTGACAGTAAAGCCACAGTGGTGATTCGCCTGTTAAAAACCCCCGCACCAAAAAACCACGAGCCGCCGACGTCCAAGTTTGAAGAAGTAGAAAAACGCAACGCCAAGGGTGCGCGGGTCGGTTTACTTGAGAAAGGTCTATGGTTCAAACGAGGCGAGTCCAGATCGTACACTGGCCGCGTGGTGGGGCATTACAAGAATGAACAACTGGAATCCGAACGCTTTTACGAAAACGGAATTCAGGTTGGCGTAGAAACGCATTGGTACGATTCCGGCGTGAAACGCTGGGAGTTGATCTACAAAAATGGACAGCTAATTTCTCAGCGCTCCTGGGATCCAGACGGCAACGAATCGAAGTAACCATTTGAAATAAAATGAAAACTGCACTCACTCTTTTTGCTCTACTCATTCTCACAGCTCCGGCGCTGGCGCTGGCGCAGCGCGACATTTCGTTTATGAACGAGCTGCAACGCTCGGCCGACCGCGGCATTGCCTCTCTTAAGGCCAGTCAAAACCCGGAGGGTTGGTGGACGAGTCCGGAGCACCCGGCAGTGACGGCTCTCGCGCTCATCGCGTGGCAGGGCAATCCCAACAAACCGAAGCAGACTCCAAAGTGGATTGAAAAGGGCTACAATTTCCTGCTCACCCACGTGCAGCCCGACGGCAGCATTTATGTGCCCGGCAAAGGCTTGGCCAATTACAACACCTCCCTGTGCATGATGGCGTTACTGGCTGCGAACGATAAAAAACACAACCCTGCCCTGCTCAAGGCACGCGCGTTTTTAGCCAAACAACAATGGGACCTTGGCGAAAAAGGCAAACAAGACCACCCACTCGATGGCGGCGTGGGCTACGGCGGGCGCTATCCGCACAGCGATTTAAACAACACCCTTTCCTCGCTCGAAGCACTTCATTTCACTCGCCATCTCGTGAAAGACGCCCCGCCACAGGATGACCTTAACTGGAAGGCAGCCATTGGTTTCATTCAAAATTGCCAGAACCTGCCCAGCCACAACAAACAACCGTGGGCCAGTAACGACCCTAAGCAAAAAGGCGGCATGATTTATTTCCCCGGAAAAAGTATGGCAGGCGCCGTGAAAAACAAAAACGGCAAGACCGCCCTGCGCAGCTACGGCAGCATCAGCTATGCCGGTATGATGAGCTACTCTTACGCCCGCCTTAAGGCCGATGACCCACGCGTAGTTGCGGTGCGCAAATGGCTCTTTGATAATTTCACACTGGAGGAAAACCCCGCGATGGGCGCACAGGGGTTGTATTATTATTATTACCTCATGGCCAAGGCACTTTCCTTTTCCGGCGACCGCACCATCACTGTGAAGGGGAAGGAAATCGATTGGCGAAAAACCCTGGGGCTCAAGCTGATTGGGTTACAACAACAGGACGGTTCGTGGGTAAACTCAAAATCCGCGCGCTGGTGGGAAAGCGAAAAACCACTGGTCACCGCCTACAGCGTCATCGCCCTCTCCTATATTTATCGCGGCGAATAATGAGTGCTGAAACAACTGAAGGCGCCGTCCGCGATCGATACGCCAATGCCGCGCAGGCGAAGGAGGATTCTCTGTGCTGCGCCGTGGATTACGATGCTCGATATCTTGAGGCGATTCCCGATGAGGTCATTGAACGCGACTACGGATGCGGCGATCCTAGTCGGTATTTGCGTAAAGAGGAAACCGTGCTGGATTTGGGCAGTGGCACCGGGAAGATTTGCTTCATCGCCTCGCAAGTTGTGGGACCAAAAGGCCGCGTCATTGGCGTGGATATGACCGATGAAATGCTCGAGCTCGCCCGGCGCAACGCACCGGTTGTGGCGGAAAACATTGGCCACGCGAATGTAGAATTCCGTAAAGGCCGAATTCAAGATTTAGCGCTGGATTTTGATTTACTCGACAC
>JAPKEI010000371.1 GCA_028872685.1 Verrucomicrobiota bacterium
TTTCAAATTTTTTGGACGGCCTTCGATTTGTTCAGTCGAATGGACGTGTATCAAAACGCGAAGATGAGCAGTGGAGAGATAGCGCGTTATTATTTGCTGCAAACGCCTGAGCTGCTGACGACGGTACTGCCAATCGCGCTGTTGTTGGCGTTGCTGTATGCACTCACCAACCACGCTCGCCACAACGAGCTAGTGGCCATGCGTGCGGCGGGTGTGAGTCTGGCGCGACTGAGCGTGCCCTACTTCTTGCTAGCGGTGCTGTTGGGAGGCGGGTTGTTTTTGGTCACCGAATTCATCGCGCCCAAGGCCACCGCCGAAGCCACACGAATGGTAGCCGCCAAGGCGGAAACCAATTCAGAATGGTTGGTGAATCTTGATTTTCGAGATGACTCAAAGAATCAGGTTTGGCACATCAAACGATACAATCCCGCCACCGGCGAAATGGATCAACCGGCCGTGGAATGGAGAACGCGTGATGTCCGCTACGAATTATTTGCCGCACGGGCCGAATGGAAGAAGGGCACATGGGTGTTTTATGATGCCCAACTGCAGATCTTCCGGCCGCCCACCAATGATCTGCCACAGTTACTGTCGACCAACGTATGGACGGGTCAGCTGGTTGGCGGATCGCCCGCACAGTTGCGGGCGGAAATTAAGGTCAGCCAGATGGATAAAATCATGGCGGCCAAACGCCTTCGGCTCTCGCTCAGCGAAATTATGGAATATCGAAAATTACACCCAGGAATGAAGACAGATCGCGCAGCACTTTTGATGACGCAGTTTCACGGGAGGTTGGCGCAGCCGTTCACCTGCTTGGTGGTGGTGCTGGTGGCGCTGCCTTTTGGCGCGATGGGGGGCCGGCGTAATGTGTACGCGGGCGTGGCGGGCAGCGTAGGGATTTGTTTTTTTTACTTCGTGCTTCTACGTTGGGGATTGGCGCTTGGCACGGCGGGTCACATCCCGGCGGTGTTGGCGGCGTGGTTGCCCAATCTAATTTTTGCCGGCACCGGGATGGTGTTAATGCGCAAAGTGCCATGACGTTTTCGCCGGAACAAATGACGCAGCTGTATGACGGCGTGCGGGCGATCCATTCGACCTTGGAACCGGAGGCGGCATTGCAGCTGGTGGTGCACGAGGCGGTGGGATTGGTGGGTGCGGATAGCGGCGCACTGGTGCTGGTGAATCCGAATACGGGTTTGCTGGAAATCGAAGCTTCAGAAGGCTTGCCCGAATTGGACGCGGCCCATCTCGGCGCGTTGCGGGAAGGGATTGTGAGTCAAGTGGTGCGTCACGGCGAGCCACTGCGTGCGGGCGAATTGGACGGCGGTGCGTTCAGCGAATTGGCCGTTCCACTACGGATGGATGGGCCGGTGCGCGCGGTGCTCAATGTTTCAGCCGCAACGCCCGATGCATTTTCTGAAGCAGATCAGGCCTTGCTCGAGGAGCTGGCGGTCCATGCCACTCAGGTGATTCAAAATACTTGGCTCTATGAACAACTGCGCCAACGTACGGAACTTTTGGAATCGCTGGTGAGTGTGGGGCAAACGATCAATCGCACACTGAACCTCGATGACGTGCTGGAGGCGATCACGCGCGAGGCGGCGGGGTTAGGCCGCGCACGGGCGTGTTCGCTGCAGCTGCTCGATGCCACGGGCGAATGGCTCGAAGTGCGCGCTCAGCACGGCGCGGGGAAGGAATACCAACAACGCCCGCCATTGAGCGTGGCGGAAAGTTTGATGGGCTCGGTCGTGCGCCGTCGTAAGCCGATGCAGGAAGGTGATTTGCAAAACTCCGCGCAATATCAACACGCGGAAATCGCCCGGCTCGAGGGCTTTGTTTCATTGCTCAGCGTGCCGTTGGTTTACTCCGAAACATGCCTCGGTACTTTGAATGTGTACACGGCGGCCCCCCATGTTTTTTCCAATGAAGAAGTAAGCACGCTCGCCGCACTGGCGGAGCTTTCGGCGGTGGCGATGGAAAAAGCGCGGCTGTACGAACGCACGGTGGACGTGGAGGAACAACTGCGTCGCAACGAACAGCTCAGCGCGCTGGGATTATTGGCTGCGGAGGTCGCGCATGAAATTCGCAATCCGCTTACGGTGATGAAGATGCTGTATCACTCGCTGGATTTAAAATTTCCAGAAGGCGATCTGCGCCGCGAGGATGCCCGAGTGTTGGGCGATAAGATGGATCACCTCGATAGTATCGTGGATAACATCGTCAACTTCGCTCGCAACGCTGAGCCGCGCATGGCCCCGGTGCAAGTGCAGGAGTTGCTCGATGATCTCGCACTGCTCACTCGCCACAAGTTGCAGCATCATTCCATCGCGCTCGAACGCACCGACGCGCCGGAACTGGCACCGGTGAATGCTGATGCCACTCAACTTTCGCAGGCGTTTCTCAATGTAATTCTCAATGCCGCTGAAGCCATGCCCGAAGGCGGCACACTGCGCATCTCCACGCACCGTAATGCAGACGAGCTGCGCGTGGCCTTTGCTGATACTGGGCCGGGGATGACTGCTGCCCAGCGCGAACGCGCTTTCACCGGTATGCTCAGCACCACCAAGGAAAAAGGCGGCGGCTTGGGGTTGGCCATCGTGGCCAAGGTGGCCGAGGCCCATGGTGGGCGTGTGGAATTGG
>JAPKEI010000038.1 GCA_028872685.1 Verrucomicrobiota bacterium
CGTTCGAGGCGCTTCACAATCTCACCCAACTCCAGATAGCCCGGAATGCCCGCAGGATCGGCCTGCATCATCTCAACAATCTTTTTTTGGTACGCTCGATTGAGTAAATCCACCTCGTCATCCTGTGGAATTAATTGCCGCGCCTTGCCGGCATCATTCGCCACATACGAATCCACGCATTCGCGCAATAACGCGCAAGCGCGTTCGCCCATGGCCGTGATTTCCTCCTTCAACGGCGACTCCCAACCCTCGCGATGATTGAGCGCCAGCACGCGCTTGGCAATTGTACCGGCCTCATCGCCAATTCGCTCGAGGTCATTGGAAATTTTCAGGCCCACCGTGATCGCCCGCAGATCCTGCGTCTCCGCACCCGCCGCCAGCAGGTTGACCGCCAGCTCATCCACCTCCTGTTCCAGCCGATCCAGTTGGTCGTCATCCTCCCGCACCTGCCGCGCCATGGCATCGCTGCCCTCCAACAACGCGTGCACGGCGCGATCCACCATGTCCTCTGCCAACACCGCCATCGCCAGCAGTTTGTCTTTGATTTGTTGAACTCCGTTTTTCAATCGATCAATTTCCGTGAGCCACTCTATGGCCGCCTGTCAAAAAAATCAACGGCGCCAAAAAAATGACTCGGCAACTGTCCGGCCCATTGCTTCACTGACGTATGCCGTTGCCTTCACCGTTGCCATACCGGATTGCCACATTGCTGTACGCCTTTCACGAGGATGGGCGCGTGCTGCTGATCCAACGCAATCATGAGCCCAACCGCGGCTGCTACAGTCCGCCCGGCGGCAAGCTCAAAACCGACACCGGAGAAAGCCCACACGCCTGCGCCATCCGTGAAGCTCGCGAAGAAACCGGCCTGCAACTCACGCCCGACGACCTCCACCTCACCGGCGTCATCAGCGAACACGGCTATCAGGGCAACGCCCATTGGCTGATGTTCCTGTTTGAAATCCAGCCACGCCTTACCGCGTTGCCGCCGGAGCACGAGGAAGGCGCGTTCCATTTTGCCACCCGCGAAGACCTCGAATCCCTCCCGCTCCCCGGCACTGATCGCGAACAAATCTGGCCCCTCTTCTGGCAACACCGAGGTGCCTTCTTCGTCGCCCACTGCCAATGCGCCGACAACCAACCCGACCATTGGACGCTCCTGCAATCCTCCCTCGCCGCCAAATGACCGACGAATATTTTATGCAAGACGCCATCCGGCAGGCAGTGAAAGCTTACGAAGCGGACGAAGTTCCCGTGGGAGCTGTTGTGGTGCGCGAGGGCGCGGTCATCGCCCGCGCCTGGAATCAGGTGGAACTGCTCAAAGACGCCACCGCCCATGCCGAGATGATCGCCCTGACTGCCGCCGAGGCCGCGGTGGGCGATTGGCGCCTCACCGGCTGCACTCTTTACGTTACCAAGGAACCCTGCCCCATGTGCGCCGGGGCACTCGTCCATTGCCGGATCGACCGCGTCGTCTTTGGCGCGGACGATCCCAAAGGGGGCGCAGCCGGCGGCGCTATGAACCTCCTGCAATTTCCCACGCTCAACCACGCGTGCGACATCACGAGCGGCGTGATGGAACCGGATTGCCGGAGCCTGCTTCAAACTTTCTTCAAAGAAAAACGTAAACCTTCCAACGGCATTGAGCAGTGAGCCTAGACCCCGCCAGACTCGAGGCCGCCCTGCAAACCGCGCGCGCCGCCCTGCTCGCTGAGCGCAATGCCGAAGGCCATTGGACCGGCGAACTCTCCAGCAGCGCCCTCGCCACCGCCACCGCTGTGGTGGCCCTGCAGCAGGTGCAAACCCAGACTGGTGACGACCATTCCCATTATATAAAGGACGGCTTGAATTGGCTCGTCGCCCACGCCAACACCGATGGCGGTTGGGGCGACACCACGAAATCCATCAGCAACATTTCCACCACCACACTTTGCTGGGCCGCATTTCACAAAACCCCCGAAGAGTACTCCGCCACCGTGGCCGCCGCTGATGCTTGGCTGACAAAGGCCGCGGGCGGCACCTCACCGGAGATGCTCGCGCCTGCCATCATTCAGCGTTACGGCAAAGACCGAACGTTTTCCGTTCCCATTCTCACCCATTGCGCCCTTGCGGGCAAAGTGGATTGGCGCGATGTGCTACCGCTACCTTTTGAATTGGCCGCGCTGCCGCAGCGTTGGTTTGCCGCGCTGCGGCTGCCGGTGGTGAGCTACGCGCTGCCCGCGCTCATCGCCATTGGCCAATGCCGCCATCATCATCGTCCCACATGGAATCCCATCACGCGCGTGCTCCGCAATCTCACGCGCAAAAAAACACTGCGGGTTTTGGAAACAATCCAGCCGCCCAATGGCGGCTTTCTCGAGGCCACGCCACTCACCAGTTTTGTGACCATGAGCCTCGCGGGCATCGGGTTAGCCGATCATCCCGTGACACAAAAAGGCGTCGCGTTTTTGAAAGCCTCAGCCCGCCCCGATGGTAGTTGGCCCATCGATACAAACCTCGCCACATGGGTTACCACGCTTTCCGTCAACGCCCTCGGCGATGCACTTCCCACCGATGCACTCGCGCCAATTCGCGATTGGTTGCTAGCCCAGCAATATCGCGAGGAGCATCCATACACCCTCGCCGCGCCGGGCGGTTGGGCGTGGACGCCTCTCCCGGGCGGCGTACCCGATGCCGACGACACGCCCGGCGCTTTAATCGCGCTGAGAAATCTAGGTGACGTGACCGATGCAACTCGCGAAGCCGCTCGGCAAGGCTGCACGTGGCTGCTCGATTTGCAAAACCGCGATGGCGGCATCCCAACGTTTTGCCGTGGCTGGACCAATCTGCCCTTCGACCGCTCCAGCCCGGACCTCACCGCGCACACCCTCCGTGCGTGGCTCATGTGGCGCGATGAATTACCCGAACTGCAACCGCACATTGATGCCGCCATCCAGCGCGCCGCCCGTTTCCTCGCCCAAAACGAAGGCGCGGGGATGGATGGCTGGTCGCCGCTGTGGTTTGGCAGCCAGCACGCCCCCGATGAAATCAACTGGACCTACGGCACGGCCAAAGTCCTACTCGCCCTAAACGAACCCACGCAGCAAGCCCTCCCTGGCGGGGCCCTGCGCGTGACGCGCGGCAAAAATGCCCTGCTTGAATTGCAACGCGCCGATGGCGCATGGGGCGGATTCAAAGGCGGCGAACCCTCCATCGAGGAAACCGGCCTCGCCCTCGAAGCCCTGGCAGGCGTCAGCGAAAATGACATCGACGCACAAGCCGCATTGGGAAAAGCCCGTGACCGCGGCGCTCAATGGCTGGTGGAGCAGGTGGAATCGGGTGCATGGACGAAACCCTCACCCATCGGATTTTATTTCGCGAAGCTGTGGTACTTTGAAAAGCTTTACCCAATGATCGCAACCGTGGCGGCGCTCACACGTTTACGGTAAGAACACGAATCCACGTATCTCCGTGCTTAAGGGTTTTGTGTTCGGCCCACGGCGGAGTAATTTCCACGGCATCGCGTTTGGTGTGGCCGATGAGCAGGCGACCTTCGGGATTTAAAACCTCCCCCACCGCCGGTTCATCCAAAAGTTTTTGTGCCCAACTTTCGGAGCGTTTGCCGGGCGCGGTTTTGTCGCCATAGGGCGGATCGGCGCAGATAAAATCAAAGGTCCGGTTTGCTTCAGCCAATTGCTTCACCGCTCGCAACGCACATTGCACGCGGATTTCAATATTTGTCTCCAAAGCTTTTGTGTTGCGCCGAATATAGCTGGCGTGTTTGGAACTTTTTTCCACACACACCGCGGTGGCTGCGCCGCGGCTGAGGCATTCCAAACTCAACGTGCCAGTGCCGGCAAAAAGTTCAAGTACGCTGCAATCAAGAATCCAAGGCCCGAGGCTGTTGAAGATGGCTTGGCGAACCTTGTCGGGCGTGGGTCGCACGCCGAGGCCGGGCGGCACGGTGAGAATGCGGCCCGCCCATTGACCGCCGGTGATGCGCATGGTCAGTCGTTAGGGTTTGCGCGCCGGGTTGGTGAGCAGTGCGCGCATACGTTCGTTGTCCGTTTCCAATTGACGAATGCGTTTGAGCAATGCGGCGCGATCATCGACCGATAATGAGTTTGGATCGTGCTTCGCGCGCAAACGGGCGATCTCTTCCTTGAGCCGATGATTCATCCCCAATGCCTCGATGTATAGTTTTTCACTGCGCAAGGCTTGCGTGCGGAGGTATTTCAAATCTGCATCCAGCTTGCCTTTTTCACTTTCGAGTTTGTCGTTTTCGCCCTGCACCTTGGCGTAGAGCTTGGGGTCGGCGGACTTTGGCCGGGCGGCCAAGGCCTCGCGCAGTTGCTCTTTTGCCATTTCCGCCAACTTTTCAGCGTCAGCCCACTTGCGTTGGGCGAGCAGATTCGCCTCGTGGAGCTTGGCAAAATTTTGATCCGTGAGGCGCTTTTCTTCCTGCAACTTTGCGTAACGGATTTCCCAGTTCTGCACGGGCGCTGACTGGGCCAGCGCTTTGGGCGGAGCATTGCCAATGATTTGCGCCGGAGTAATCCCAAGCGCGCGTGCAAGTGGAATTATTTCCGCATCGATTTTCTGGAGCAGGCTTTTTACCACTACGGGATTCCACGTCGCGTGTTGACGGGAAATCACTTCCAGTTTACGGCGCGCATCAACGAAGCTGCTCAACGCTTTTTCTTTCGCCCCGGTCTGAACCAGAACGAGACCTTCCGAGTAGAAGGAATAGGCAGTGTGATATTCGTCATTGGGCAAACCTCCGGCCCAAGCCTGTACGGACAGAATTATTCCAAAAATGAAACTGAGTCCCCACCCCCTCATCGCTGGCACCGTCGCAGATTCGTCTGGGCAAAGCAAGCTTTTCCATATTGCTCAAGAGTGTGTCGGTTGACATCCGTCGGCGCTAATTGCTAACGTTGGTCGTTGTGAGTTTGCCGTTGAACCAGCCCGTGCTCGTGCTGAACCGCCTTTGGCAGGCGGTGAACGTCTGCTCTGTGCGCCGCGCCGTTGGCTTGCTCTTCACCGGGCACGCGCAGGTGGTTTATAATGATGACGCCGACGGGTTTCAAACTTTCAGCTTTGGCGAGTGGCAGGATTTCTCCGAGGCCGAGCCGCATCCTGAATCTATCGGAGCCGTGTCTTTTCGCCTGCGCATTCCACGTGTAATTTTGCTGCTTGGTTACGATCGGTTTCCCCGACAGGAAGTAAAGTTCACACGGCACAATATTTTTGAACGTGATAAAAATATTTGCCAGTACTGCGGCGGGAGATTTGATCGGCGTGATTTGAACCTCGACCATGTGATCCCGCGCGACCGCGGCGGCCCCACCAACTGGGAAAATATCGTGTGCTCGTGCATCCCGTGCAACACGCACAAGAGCAACCGTACCCCGCGCGAGGCCGGTTTGCACTTGATCACCAAACCGCGCAAGCCAAAATGGCGGCCGTTCATTCAGGTGAGTTTCGGCGTAAAAACGCACGAAAGCTGGAAGCACTTTATCGATGTCGCCTACTGGAATGTCGAGCTGGGTGAAGAAAAGAACTAAGCTTCCTCGCGAGATACACTTGCAGCTTCGTCAATCATTTCCCAAAAATCCGGATTCTCCGCCAGCGCGGCGTCCTCATCCTGCGTCATATTCACGTTGCGGAAAAAGAAATCCTTCAGCGTGTTGCGCGAAAAAATCCGGTGCACCACTACGCCGAATTCGTGGCATTCAAAATACACGCGATAATTTCCCACACGATAGCGGTGTAAGCTCTTCACTCCGTGCTCCAGTCGGCCATAAAAACCGCTGGCGCGCACTTCCTCCGGCAGCCCACGAAACTCACCCAGAATCTGCAACTGCAAGTCCTTTGGCATCCCCGCCAGCTCCGCCGCGCTGGTGGGATTAAAAATAATCTGAAAATATTTTGGCGCCATGCCTGTTTCCTGTTCCGTAACTCCTTGTTCCAAAATGGTAGCCCGTAGGGGAATCGAACCCCTCTCTCAGCCTTGAGAGGGCCGTGTCCTAGCCGATAGACGAACGGGCCATTGGAACGGAGAAACTAACACCTTGTGGGTAATTGTCAACACCGGCAAAACGCTCAATCGCAATACGTATCCTCTTCTGATTCGCTGACGGTTTCAATGAAGTCCACAAATTCATCCGCCGGTTCGGCCACGAATTCCCAGTCGCGCCCGTGCCAATGGAAGCGGAGGGTGTGGGCGTGGAGGGCTTGATTTTTCAGCACCAGTTTTTGCCAATCGACCTCGGTAAGTTCGTCCTTCACGAATTTCAAATACCACGATTCATCGAGCCCATAAAGTTTGTCGCCCACAATTGCGTGGCCGAGGTGCTGGAGGTGAATGCGAATCTGATGCTTGCGGCCGGTGACCGGTGCCACGCGCAGCCACGTGAATTTTTCATCATCGCGTTCGAACTTCCATTGCGTCCAATAGCGCGTTTGCGAAGAGTGCCCATCATCGCGCACGCAATCTTTCACCGCCACTTCGCTGGCGTCGTCCGCACCGAGCGGGGCATCGATGGTGCCTTCGCTTTCCGTCACGTGACCGTGCACGATGGCCCAGTATTGTTTCTCCACCTCGCGGCTTTCCCACAGTTTGCGCAGTTCGCGCGCCGCTTCATCTGTTTTGCCCACGCACACCACGCCGCTAGTTTCGCGATCCAACCGATTGATCAAATGCACCGACTGCTCCGCGCCGCGATACAATCGCAACCGCCCCGCCAAGCTCGACCGCTCATCGCCCTTCGTGGGATGGCAAACGAGTCCCGCCGGTTTGTTAATGACCAGCAAGTCATCGTCCTCGTGTAAAATTTCAAATAAATCGGTCACGCGAAAAATCTTAATGACCAAGAACCCAATACCTAAGGAATGCCTAATTCTCAATCCCCAAAAACCCAGCCTTGGCCATTCCCTTGCTTTTCACCACACTTCCGCCGTGAAGCTTGGCATTATTTCAGATACCCACGGCACCGTGCCCGCCACCGTGCACGAGGCGCTGGCGGGGGTGGATCACATCCTGCACGCGGGCGATGTGGGGCCAGTTGATATCATCACCGAACTGGAAGCCATCGCGCCGGTCACCGCTGTGCGCGGCAATACCGACTTTGCCATCGACCTGCCCGAGACGCGCCTCGTCGAGTTTGGCGGCAACAAATTTCTCATTCACCACATCGTGGATTTTCCCGTGCCCTCGAAAACGGTACGCGCTTTGTTGGCGGAAGAGCAGCCTCAAGTCGTCATCTTTGGCCACACGCATATGCCATGCAACGAACGGCTCGACGGCGTGCTTTATCTCAACCCCGGCTCACCCGCCACCCCACGTGGAGGCGCAACTGCTAGCGTGGCGATCGTTGAATTCGAAAACGACACGCCCCGCGCACGCCACATCACATTGACTTAAAACCGTCGCCGCTGCATCCTCCGCGCCCCCGACCATGAATATCCATCACCTCGAATTATTTCATTACGTGGCCAAGCACGAGGGCATTGCCGGCGCAGTACGCAACATCCCTTATGGCATCCAGCAACCAGCCGTAAGTGCGCAGGTCATTCAATTAGAAAACGACCTCGGCACCACGCTCTTCCAACGCCGCCCCTTCGATCTCACTCCGGCCGGTGTTGAGCTGTACGAATTCATCCATCCCTTTTTTGAAAACCTCAATTCAACAGGCGAAAAAATCCGGGGCGGCGTGGCCCAAACCATTCGCATCGGCGCATCGAGCGTGGTCTTTCGCGAGCACTTACCGGATTTATTGAACGCCGCGCGCAAGAAATTCCCCGGCCTGCACCCCGCCTTACGCGTGGGCATCCAGCCGGAAATAGAGCAATGGCTGCTAGCCAACGATGTCGACCTCGGCGTCACTGTGCTCGGCACCAAACCGCCCGCGGAAATGAAATCCGAAAAATTGCTTGAGCTGTCAATGGTGTTGGTGGTGCCCACTTCGGTCCGCGTGAAATCCGCTGCCGACATTCTCGGGCAGGATCGCATCGCACAAACGCTCATCAGCCTGCCGCAAAACGAAGGCATCAGTCGCACATTCCAAACCGAACTCGCCGCGCGCAAAATCGATTGGCCCATCGGAATGGAGCTCAACTCCACCGACCTCATCAACACCTACGTCGCT
Source organism: Verrucomicrobiota bacterium (assembly GCA_028872685.1). Taxonomy (GTDB): domain Bacteria; phylum Verrucomicrobiota; class Verrucomicrobiia; order Limisphaerales; family UBA1100; genus JACNJL01. The sequence continues at coordinate 8,127 of JAPKEI010000038.1, forward strand.
AACGGCTTTGGTATCGGCATTTCCGTGGACCTCCCCGGCGAACGTAAAAACAAAGGTGTCAAACTACTGCCGTTGGAGGATTTCCCCACCATCACCATCGGCTGCCTCTGGCGCGGCCAACTTTCCCCTGTCGGTCAAACGCTGGTGAAGCTGCTCCAAACGCATGCAGCAGAGCTTTGAGTTTTGGTTATTAGATTTTACCCCTCCCTCTATTTCGCGGCGTGACTTTTACTGCGCATCACGGCAAGGTCGCTGCGTTCTATGGCGAAGAAAAAATCCAGCAAGGTTACCGCACGCAGCGGACGGTTCGCCAGCGGGCCTGCCGCTGAGGCGAATGCGTTTACCAATTCAGTGAAGTTCGATACCCGCCTCGCACATCACGATATCGCCGGCTCCATCGCCCACGCCCGGATGTTGCATCACGTGGGACTATTGAAAGAAAAGGAGATGTCGGCCATTGTGCACGGACTCGAAGCCATCGGCGCGGAGATTGCCGAAGGCCGGTTCGAATGGCGCACGGAGCTGGAGGACGTGCATATGAACATCGAAGCCACGCTCACCGCACGCGTGCCCGCCGGGGCCAAGTTGCACACCGGGCGGTCACGCAACGATCAAGTCGCGCTGGATTCCCGGATGTGGTTGCGCGAGGAAATTTGCGATCTCGCCAATGAAATTCACGACCTGCAATTGGCGCTCATCGAGCTCGGCGAAAATAATCTCAAAGTGCTCATCCCCGGCTACACGCATTTGCAACGCGCACAGCCGGTTTATCTCGCACATCATTTGCTGGCTTACGTGGAAATGCTGGAACGCGATTACGAGCGGCTGCTCGATTGCCTCGTGCGCGTGAACGTTTGCCCGCTGGGCAGCGGCGCGTTGGCGGGCACCACGCTGCCGCTGGACCGCGAGTTTGTCGCACGTGAGCTGGGCTTTGTGGACGCGCACGACACCCCGATGATTACCCACAACTCCATGGATGCCGTGTCCGACCGTGATTATGTGGTGGAATTCTGTAGCGTGGCCGCGCTGCTCGCTGTGCATCAGTCGCGCTTGTGTGAGGATCTCGTTTTGTGGAGCAGCGTGGAGTTTGGGTTTATTGAAATCGGCGATGCCTACACCACCGGATCCTCATTGATGCCGCAAAAGAAAAATCCGGACATCTGCGAACTCACCCGGGGCAAAACCGGCCGTGTGGTGGGCAATCTCGTTTCGCTACTCGTCACCCTCAAAGGGTTGCCGCTCACGTACAATAGCGATTTGCAGGAGGACAAGGAACGCCTCTTTGACACCACCGACACCGTCCGCAGCACCGTGCGCATTCTCGCCGCGATGCTGCGCGATACCGCTGTAAACGCCAAAACCTGCGCCGCCGCCGTGGACGACCCAAACCTGCTCGCCACCGATCTCGTGGATTGGTTGGTGCTCAACGGCACCCCCTTCCGCAAGGCGCATCACGTAGTCGGCAAACTGGTGGCCGTTGCCGAAGCCAAAGGCAAGCGACTGGACAAACTGACACCCACTGAGTTGAAACAGGCCGATAAAAAACTCACCAAGGATGCAATGAAAGTGTTCGACCTCAAAGCGGCCATGGCACGCCGCACGGTGCCGGGCTCGCCGGGCATTGTGGAATTGAAAAGTCGACTGGCCTATTGGCACAAATTTCTGCGCCACTGATTGTGATATGGCGGCTACCGACGAAGCCGAAGAATTGCTTGGGCCCATCCTGCGCGATGTGTCGCGCGCGTTTTATCTGACCCTCCGCGTGCTGCCCGCCGCTGTGCGTCCGCAAATTGGCCTCGCCTATTTGCTCGCCCGCACCACCGATACAATCGCCGACACCGACCTCGTGCCCGCCGAGCAGCGCCTGCAAACACTGCGTCAATTCCGCGCGCGCATTCGCAATGATGCGGCGCCGCCCGTGGATTTTTCCAGCCTCGCTAACGAACAGAAAAACCCCGCCGAACGCACGCTGCTCCTACGCAGTGCCGGGGCACTGGAAATGCTCGACCAACTTACTCCCGCCGACCGCGGCCAAGTACAGCTCGTACTCGAAACTATTACGCGCGGACAGGAAATGGATCTCGAACGCTTCGGCGATGGCAGCACGCTCACCGCCCTGCAAACCGCCGATGACCTCGATGACTACACCTATCGCGTGGCCGGTTGCGTGGGTGAATTTTGGACGCGCCTCACACGCTCCCAATGTTTCCCAAACGCCCAACTCGACGACACCGCTTTCGTTGCCGACGCCATTCGCCTTGGTAAAGGCCTCCAACTCGTCAACATCTTGCGCGATCTCCCGCGCGATCTCGCCAATGGCCGCTGCTATTTGCCCGCCGTGGATCTCGCATTAGCCGGCTTGCAGCCCGAAGATTTGCGCGACCCCACCAACTGGCCCAAGCTGAAACCCGTCTTCGAGCCGTGGCTCACCAAGGCAAGGGGCCATCTCACCGCCGGCGGGCGCTACACGCTCGCCATCCCGCACTCGCACTATCGCCTACGTCTCGCCTGTGCGTGGCCCATACTTATAGGCACGGCCACGCTCAACCACGTACGCGCCGCTAACCCGCTGCAACCCGAGCCGCGCCTCAAAATTTCCCGTAGCGCTGTGCGCAGCATCGTCCGGCGCACTCTGTGGCGCGTGCCCTTCCGCGGCCCGTGGGATCGGCTGTTCACTGTCTGAATAATTTCAGCTTGCTTCCAAGCTCAGTTTTCCATACAAAATTTGTTGAGGAGGTGGGGATGCATTCGCAACAAATTATAGCACTATTTCTGTGTGGCTGGATGGCGATCTTTCCCCTGCGTATTGGCGCAGGCGAAGGCGAACCCAAACTGGGGCTGACGCCGCCAACACAGCGTCTCGATCTGGTTCCCGCAATGGGCTCCACCCACCTTCCTAAAACATTACCGCGCCGACACGAACGCACGGCCATTGAGTGGGCCGAACACCGACGGCAAACCGCCCGTCAACGCGCCAACGCTATCGCGCATGTAAAACACTCGCGCTGGATTCCCAACATTACGTATGCGCAAATTCAGGAAATTTACGACGCCAAAAAAGCCGCGCTCGCCAAAGTGATCTCCGATGGCGGTTACCGCCGCACGTTGATTGTGCAGGCCAAAGCCCGTGCCTTGGCCGAGGTGAAGGCAATGGTCGCCGTCCTGCGCGATCGACAAGCCGCCGAGCAACTCGCCCTTGCCGAAGCCGTAGCCGCAATGCGCTCGGCCAATCCCAATTATGATGAGGATGCCCTCCGCAAAGCCATGACTGAGGCTCAACAACAAGGCGGCACGCGCGTTAATGCCCTGGAAGGACTCCCCGTATTGCCCAACGCCACCGCAATGAATTATCCGGAAGGCGGCCCCAACATAATCGCCAAGCGCGCCCCCGAACCCGCAGGTACGCCCAAGGAACAAGCGCAGCTCAATGCTCTCCGTGATTTCAAAAAACAACTGGCATTGGAAAGTGTTATGCAGGCGCGGCAATCTAAGGAGTTAAAACAGCAGAAAATTTCCCACCGGGCGATGGAAAACAAACTCAGCACACTGCTCGACCAATACGTGGACGGGAAGATTGACGCACAAACCTACTACGAACAGCGCGAACAGCTCCTCAAAGCAGGCGGTCGCAAGTAGCTTTCGCCTTCACCTTTCCCCGCCGGTTTGCCATAACCGCGCATGCACGACTTTCGTTACATCAACGGCCGGCTCCATTGTGAAGGCGTTTCCATCGCCTCACTCGCCAAGCAACACGGCACGCCGCTCTACGTTTATTCCTCCAAAACGCTCACTGACCACTTCACCAAACTCAGCAACGCCCTCGCGCCGCTGGATCATTTGATTTGTTTTGCGATGAAATCCAATTCCAACCTCGGCGTCCTCCGCACGCTCGCCGATTTGGGTAGTGGCTTCGACACCGTTAGCGGCGGTGAAATCCAACGCGCCATTGCCGCGGGCGGGAACCCAAAAAAATGTGTCTTCGCCGGCGTTGGCAAAACCGCTGACGAAATCGCCTTTGCCCTGCGCAAAGGCATTTACTGTTTCAACGTGGAAAGCGAAGCAGAACTCGAACGCATCAACCTCATCGCCGGTAAGCTTAAGAAAACCGCGCCCATCGCCATCCGCGTAAACCCCAACGTGGACGCCAAAACCCACAAAAAAATCACCACCGGCACGTACGAAAATAAGTTTGGCATCGCCATCGAAAAAATTCCCGCGCTCTATGCCCGAGCCGCCAAGCTCAAAAACATCCGGCTGCGCGGCGTGCAAATGCACATCGGCTCGCAGCTCACGCAAATAAAACCCTTCGCCGACGCCGTGCGCAAAATTGCCCCGCTCGCGGCAAAGTTAAAAGCCAAGCACGGCATTGAATTCATCAGCATCGGCGGCGGCCTCGGTATCATGTACGAAGACGCTCTCGTCAGCGGCAATGCGGATTGGTGGAAGCGCAAGGAGGCGAAGAATATTCTCACCCCCGCCAAATACGCCGCCACACTCGTGCCGTTGCTGCAACCGCTTGGGCTCAAGGTGTTGCTCGAGCCGGGCCGGTTCATTTCAGGTAACGCCGGCATCCTCGTCACCCGCGTGGAATACGTGAAGCGCACCGGCAAAAAATATTTCGCCATTGTGGATGCCGCGATGAACGATTTGTTGCGACCCGCGTTTTATGAAAGCTACCACGAGATTGTCCCCGTAAAACAATCCAAAGCACGCCCCGTGAACACTGATGTGGTCGGCGGCATCTGCGAAACCGGCGACACTTTCTGCAAAGACCGACCCATCCCGCGCGTGGCCGAGGGCGATCTTGTGGCCATCCTCAGCGCCGGCGCGTATGGTTTTGTGATGGCCGGCACCTACAACACCCGCCCGTTGCCCGCCGAAGTTTTGGTGAAAGGTAAAAAACCCGCTATCGTTCGCAAACGCCAAAAAGTAAAAGAGATTTGGGGGGACGAAACCGTTGCCCCGTGGCAGAAGTGAATTACTTCGCCGCCGTCTTGGTGGGGCCTTTGAG
>JAPKEI010000372.1 GCA_028872685.1 Verrucomicrobiota bacterium
AAATACTTCGCGCTCCAAACTCAACGGGCGTGTTTCCGGAAAGCTTTCCAGCACCGAATGGCGCAGCAAATAAATGCCGCCGTTGATGTGGCCCGCGCCAGGTTGTTTTTCCTCGAAGTCGGTGATGCGGCCGGTGGCGTCGGTACGCACGCTGCCGTAGCGGGCGGTGTCCGGCACGGCACGGGTGACCATCACGCCATCGGCTTCGCCAAGTTCATCGGCCAAAGCGGTGACGTCTGCGAAAATGAGTGAGTCGCCATTCAGCACCAACCACGCTTCCGGTGATGCGCCGCATTGGGCCGCCGCATAAGCGAGGCCGCCGCCGGTTCCCATCGGTTGGAGTTCGGCCACGCATTGCACGTTCATTTCCGTAACCGGTTGAGAGGAAAAGTGGTTCACCACGAATTCGGAACCGTAACCGGTGGAGATCACCACGTCGCGCACGCTTTGGGCCTTTAGCCAGCGGACGATCCATTCGACAAAGGGTTTGCCGTTGACGGGCGCCATTGGCTTGGGAAGGTCGCCGAGCAAATCCTTCACGCGCGTGCCGAAGCCGCCGGCGAGAATGAGCGCGGTGATGTTACTCGGCGCAGGCATTACACGTTTGAGTAAATTGTGTTGCGGATGATGGTGTAGCCTTTGATCAATTCTGTGATGCCGCGGTCAAGGTCCCATTCGGTTTCAAAACCGGTGTCGAGCAGGCGTTGGTTGGACACGATGTAATCGCGTTTGTCGGGGTCCTCGCCCACCTCGGCTTCTACGTACACAAACTTCGGCAGGTGCTTCTGAATTTTGGCGCACAGCTCGAGCTTGGAGAGATTAGCTTCTTCAAGACCGGCGTTGTAAGGCTTGCCTTTCATCGCGTCGAAATTATCGATGGCGTGTTGGAACACGCGGGCGATGTCGCGCACGTGAATGAAGTTGCGCTTGAAATGGCCCTCAAAAATCAGCAGAGCGCGGTCATTCACGGCGCGGTAAACGAAGTCGTTCACAAGCAAATCCAGTCGCATCCGCGGAGCCATTCCGAAGACGGTGGCGAGGCGAAAACTCACGCTATTGTCGCGCGCGAGCACTTCGGCTTCGGCGGCGACTTTGGTTTTTCCATACAGCGTGATGGGGCGGAGCGGGGTTTCTTCGGTGCAAAATTTGCCTTCCTCGCCTACGCCGTAGCCACTGTTGGTGATGGGCATAATGATACGTTGATCGGCGCTGGCGAGATCACAAATAAGTTTCACCGCACCGTGATTTACGCTTTCGGCGGCGGCTTTGTCGTCATTGCACAACGGCGCACCCACGAGGGCGGCGAGTGGGATAATGACGTCGGCATCCTTGAGCAGCGGCTTCACGACATCGGCATCGCGGCAGTCGCCGCGCACGATGTTGAAGGTGTCGTGATGGCAACAATCGCCGAGGCTGTTTTGACGGAACAAAAAATTGTCCAGCACGGTGACCTCATGGCCGAGGCCGAGGAGGTGAGGAGTCATAATGGAGCCGAGATATCCGGCACCGCCGGTGATGAGGATTTTCATAGTTTGTTTTAGTTAAATTCGAGTTGATTGATGATTTCCGTGCCGATGGCGAGTGAGGCGGTGGCGGCGGGGCTGGGGGCGTTGAGGACGTGTAGGGCGCGGGTGCCGCGGGTGAAATGAAAATCCTGCACGAGGTCGCCTTCGGGCGACATCGCCTGGGCGCGCACACCGGCGCCGCCGGTTTCCAAATCGGAGGGTTGGATTTCGGGCACAAGTTTTTGCAATTGTTTGCAGAAATATTTTTTGCTGAATGAACCGCGCAATTCGTTCACGCACATTTTAGGATACTTCAAGGCGAACCGCCATAGGCCGGAATAGGTGAGGGCATCGAAAAAATCGCGCACATTAAAATTTGTTTTGCGATAGCCTTCGCGGGCAAAGGCGAGCACGGCGTTGGGGCCGGCCTCGATGCCGCCGCCGATGAGGCGCGTGAAGTGGACGCCTAAAAATGGAAAGGCGGGATCGGGCACGGGGTAAATGAGATGGCGAATGAGGTGCTGCGATTCGGGTTTGAGGCGAAAATATTCGCCGCGAAAGGGAACGATGCGGAGGTCGCGCTTTTGGCCGGCGAGCTGACTGACGCGATCGCAATGGAGGCCGGCGCAGTTGATAATCCAATCGGCGGAAAAGTCGCCCGCGGGGGTTTCGACCGTCCATTCGCTGCCTTCGCGGAAGCCAGTGGCGCGGGCGTTGGGAGTGACCTTCCCCCCCATTTTCCTGATGTTTTTAACCAAGGCGGTGACCACAGCGGAGTAGTCGACGATGCCTTCCTGCGGTACTTTGAGCGCGGCGAGGCCACCGACGTGCGGTTCGATTTCGCGCATTTGGTCGCGGTTTAATTTTTCGATGCCTTCGAGGCCATTGGCTTGGCCGCGTTCAAAAAGTTTCTCCATTCGAGCGACCTCGGCGTCGTTGGTGGCTACGACGAGTTTACCGCAAATTTCGTGCGGCACTTGGTGGGCTTCGCAAAACTCAGCCATCTCGCTGATGCCCTCGACGGCGAGGCGGGCTTTGAGCGAGCCGGGGGTGTAATAGAGGCCGCAGTGGAGGACGCCGCTGTTGTGGGCGGTTTGGTGTTGGCCGGGCGCGGATTCTTTTTCCAGCACGGT
>JAPKEI010000039.1 GCA_028872685.1 Verrucomicrobiota bacterium
ACCGTTTCCGATTCAGGCTCGATGCCGGCGGCTTTGTTTTCGGCGGCGAGGATTTCTGCCTCGTGGTGTTTTTCGTAAACCGGCTCATCAAGCACGCGGCCGTCCTCGATATCGGCGCGGCCTTTCTCAACGGGTTCATCCCGTTTTATTTGATTTTTCATTCCGCCACTGGGACGGAAGCGTTGATTTTTTTTTCTGCGACCAAATTGTTTGTTACTCATTTGTAAAATATCTTTCTGTTAAATTGTTAATTAAATTGTTCGTTGATAGAGCCGCACATTTTGCAACAGTCCCAATGCCAGCAGTGAACACACCACTGACGAGCCGCCCGAACTGAGCAGCGGCAGCGGCAAGCCCGTGACCGGCACCATCCGGATGTTCATCCCAATGTTCACAAACACGTGGCTGAACAACAGCGTGACCACTCCGATGGCGATGAGCCTTCCGAGTCGGTCGCGGCACTGGCTAGCCGTGCGTATGCCTGCGACGATGATGCCGCCGTACAGCAGAATCACCAGCGTGCTTCCTGCAAACCCACTTTCCTCGGCGATCACCGAAAAAATAAAGTCATTGTGCGCCACGCCGCGCGGCAGGTAGCCGTGAGCATTTTGTATGCCCTGTTTCCAGCCTTTGCCCGTGAGCCCACCCGAGCCTACGGAGATCATCGCCTGCACGACGTTGTAGGAATCCTGCCGTTGTAGCGCGCGCGCCTGGCGGATTTCCGCCTGCGATGCGCCTGCTCCGGCATACTGACTAGCGTAGTCCACATTGAAGTACACCATCAGCCGTCGCTTTTGATAGTCCGGAAACTGTATCGGTTGCCAGTCTTTTGGCATAAAAAATACGTAAGCGAGCACCAATGACCCCAAAATCACGCATCCACCCACTAGTTTTCGGAGAAAACCGCGCGGTGCGCCTGCCACATAAAGCATCACCAATGCCGGCGGCAGCAGCGTGAGGGCCGAGCCCAAATCCGGTTCCAGAAAAATTAGTACGAAAGGCACGCCCGCCAGCGCGAGGGCCTTGAGCAGCACTTTGGGTTCCTTTAATTCCTTGGGCGGACGGCTCAAAAACTGCGCCAACGCCAGCACCACCGCAACTTTTGCCAGCTCCGAAGGTTGGAATTGGGTGACTCCCAAGTCAAACCACCGCCGCGCCCCAAACCGCACCGAGCCGATGCCGGGGATCAGTACCGCTACGAGCATAATAAGGCTTAACCAATAAAACACATTGGCCCAGCGCGCGGTTTGTTGGTAATCGCGCAGGCACAACACGAAGGCTGCGCCAATGCCGAGGCCGTAAAAAATAATTTGTTTGTAATGCGGCATCCGCAGCCAGTGTGCTCCGGTGTAAGTTTCATTATTATAAGTGGCGCTGTAAACGAAGAGCACGCCGAAGGCCATCAAGCCTGCGAGGCACAGCAGCAGCATTCGGTCCAGCCGATGCCACGGGATGAGTTGTTTGATAAACTTCATCGATTGCCCGCAATGCTGCTGGGGTTGTCGCGCGCGATGAGTGCCTCGTAAATTTTCTTGGCCGCGGGCGCGCAGGAAAGGCCGCCGGACGCACCGCGCTCCACCATCACCACCACGGCATATTTCGGTTTTTCAAACGGCCCGTACGAGGCGAACCAGGTAATCTTGTGGCGGCCTTCGCGGTTGCGGACCTCGGCGGTGCCGGTTTTTCCGCATACGGCGAAGCCCTCGATGCGGGCGCGTTTGCCGGTGCCATCGTCATCCGCCACATCGGCGAGCATCGCGCGTTGCACGTGCGCGAGGTTCTCTGGTTTTACTTTAAGTATGCCGCGCACATTGGCGGGCGGGAATTGTTTAGCCTCGTGGGTGCGGGATGGATCCGCGGGCATGATGCGATCCACCACGCGCGGTGAAAAAACTTTACCGCCATTGGCCACTGCAGCGGTCATGACGGTCATCTGCAGCGGCGTCACCGCGATGGGTCCTTGGCCGATGGCGAGGTTTGCAGTGTCGCCATCCTGCCAGTTGCTGCGGTTTTGCACTTCGGTCAATGTCGGGAATTGCGGCTTGGCTTCCTGCCGTGCGAGGAGGCTAGTTTTTTCCCGCAGGAAAAATTGATTCCCCAAGGTGATGATGGATTCCACACCAGTCTCGATGGCGCGCGTGATAAAATATGTGTTGCTTGAATGCTTGAAGCCTTCGCGGAAATCGTAATGGCCCGGAGGCGCGGTGTCATCAATCCGCCGTCTTCCGACTTTGGCGTAACCGGGGTTGTAAACAAAGTTGGTAGGGTTGGAGCCGGCCTCCAACGCGGCGAGGCCGGTGATGATTTTAAAAATGGACCCGGGCGGATAGCGCTCCTGCGTGGCACGAAAGAGCAACGGGCTCGGGCGTGCTTCGCGGTATTCGTTCCAAAGATCGCTGCGGATGCCGGGGATAAACACATTGGGATCAAACACCGGCAATGAGGCCAACGCGATGATGTCGCCGGTTTGTACATTCATCACCACGGCGGCTGCGCCTTTGCGATCGGTTTCCTTGATGGCTTTGTAGGCGGCTTCCTGAATTTCAAGGTCCAGCGTGAGCACCACATTGTTTCCAGGCGTGGGGGCGACTACAATCTTTTCGCGCTGTCGGTAGCCAAGATTGTTGACGAGTAAACTTTTTGTGCCTGCGCTGCCGCGCAGTGTTTCGTTGAAGGTGCGCTCCAATCCCATCGCGCCGGTGAAATCGGGCAGGCGATAATTGTATGGGCGTTCATCGTCAGGAATGGATTGCGGCCGCCGCAATCGGCCCACGAGATGCGCCACAGATTCGGAGGGATAATGCCGGTGCGGTTGCGCCTCTACGTCCATCCCTGGCACGCGCCATGCGTTTTCCATAAACCATGCCACGTTGGTTTGCGAAAGATCGCGCATCACGGGAATGGGTAGAGCGAGTTGTTCGATGAAATGTTTTTGCAATTGCCCTTCTGTAAGTATAAAGGGCTGGTCGAGTTGGAGTTGCGCGATGAAATCGCTAATCACACGATGGCGCACGCCGGCCTCGGTGCGGGTGTCGTGCGGGGCCTCGCGCCAAGCTTTGCGAAAGTGATGTCGGAGTTCGCTCAAATAAGCGTGGATTACATACGAAGGTCGGTCGTGAGCCAAAGGACGTCCTTGGGCATCGAGGATGGCACCACGCACGGCGGGCAGACGAACCGTGCGGCGCGATTGGTTTTTTTGTTCTGCCTCGTGCTCCAACGCCGTGACCACCTGCACGTACGCAAGTCCGGCGAGCAATACGGCCATTCCAAACAGCAGCGCCGCGCCGGCAAGGTGTAGGCGTTGGTCATCCGTGGCGTTGGTGGGCTGTGGCATTAGTATGGATTCCGGTTAATGCGGGTGGTGGTGTCGTACGGGGCGGCAAAGGGTTGATCTTCCACAGCTTGATCCAACCATTCGAGCAGCGGGAAAAAAATCAGGGCGAGCAATCCACTGGTAAGGCTCATCACGGCCAGTTGCCAGAATGAAAACCAACCGAGCAAAGGTTGGCGGCCAAGCAGCATCAAAAGACCAACGGTGACCAGCGGCACTAACGCTCCCGCAGCAGCGGCCACGGCGAAGCGTGCCCCCCAAAGGCGGGTGTGAATGGCGCGGCGGTTGAGAGAGACGGCGACGCCCACGGCGAAGAGGGGAATCATGCTGATGCCGGGGGGGTCGGCAGAAAGTGAGGTTTGCCAAAGTGAACCGAGCACGGCGAGGAGCGTGAGCGCCAGCACCGGTGCGCGCATAGCGGCGCAAACGATCAAGGCGGGCAGGGGGTCGATACGAGTGCCGGTAATGCGTTGGGGCCATTCGAGAGCATTGGTGAGGTATAACGTGAGAAGCGCAATCACAAGCAGACCGAGGGCATAAAAAGTTTTCACGGCAGTATGATCCAGACTTCGTTGAGGCGTGAGGAATCCACGGCGAGCTTCACACGCGCACGGGAGTTGAGCGCGCCCGGTGCGGGCTCAACGCTGAGGAGTTTGCCAACGGGAATGCCGCGCGGGAAAAGCCGCCCAAGGCCGCTAGTGACGACGGGGTCGCCCGCACGTGCTTCGGTGTGAGCGGGCAGGAATTTGAGGTTCACGATGGTGTGATCAAACACCGTGGCGCCGTCGGCGGTGAGGATACCGTTCTCGCGCGAGGGTTGGACGTTGATGGACAGGCGGCAAGCAGGATCGCCAATGAGAGCCACTCTCGAGCGATTGGGGTGCACTTCGTGGACGCGCCCCACGAGGCCATCGGGCGTGAGGACAGGTAACCCTTCGCGAACGCCGTGGCGGGAGCCGAGGTTAATTTGCAGAGTGCGCCACCAATTAGCAGGGTCACGCCCGATGACTTGGCCGAGGCGGAGTTTCCATTGGTTGGTGGCGGCGAAGGCGACTTGAACGCGGAGGGTCTTATTTTCCTCGGCGGTGGCGCGGAGTTGTTGGATTTGAATGCGGAGAACCTTGTTGGTGAGGGCGAGCCGCTGGTTTTGATCGAGCAACTCCTCGCGCGTGGCGGTTTTGTTGGCAGCGTAATTGCGGACGCGTTGGAGGCCGGCTTCGGCGGAATAGAGGGGGACGAAAAAGCTGCCCGCGGCAAGCTTCACTTGCCCAGCAGATCGCGGCGATAGTGCAAGCAGCACTGTCGCGAGCCCCAGCACAAAGCCGGTGGCATAAACGTATGGCCTTAAATTCATTTGCCCGGTGGCAATTCTTTAACCGGGCGAACGCAACAGGAAATCAGGCGGCTGCGCGCCTCCAAAAATCGATGTTTCTTAATACCATCCCTGTGCCATTGGCCACGGAGATGAGAGGCTCATCTGCGATGGAGACGGGCAACTGGGTTTCTTTTCCGATCAAGAGATCGATGCCGCGTAAGAGCGCGCCGCCTCCGGCCACCACGATGCCGCGGTCCACGAGGTCACCCGCCAGTTCAGGCGGGCATTGCTCGAGGACTTGGCGGATGGACTCCAGGATGCTCGAGAGCGGGTCCTTAAGTGCATCGCGGATTTCCTCGGAACGAATGGTCACCGTGCGGGGTAAGCCAGAGCTGATGGCGAGGCCTTTCACCTCCATCGTCATCTCCTCGTCCAAGGGGAAGGCGGATCCGATTTTTAGTTTGATTTCCTCGGCGGTGCGTTCGCCGATTTTCAGGTTGTGGGCATTTTTCAAGTGCCCGATAATTGCATTGTCAAATTGGTCGCCACCCACGCGCAGGCTGGTGGCTTGCACAATGTTGGCGAGCGAGATGACGGCGATTTCCGCCGTGCCGCCACCGATGTCCACCACCATGTTTCCGGCGGGCTCGGCCACTGGCAGCCCCGCGCCAATCGCCGCAGCGAGAGGTTGCTTGATGGGGTAAAATTCTCGCGCGCCTGCGCGCGTCACGGAATCTTCCACCGCGCGGCGTTCCACCTCGGTGATGCCCGAGGGCACGGCTACGACGACGCGCGGCTCCACGAGCTTGCGATGGTGTACTTTGGAAATGAAGGATCGCAGCATCGCCTCGGTAACATCAAAATCGGCAATCACGCCGTCTTTCATCGGGCGGATGGCGATGATGTTGCCGGGGGTGCGTCCGAGCATCGCCTTGGCTTCGTTACCCACGGCGAGCACGTTTTTGGTGCCGGCTTGGATGGCGACGACGGAGGGTTCGCGCAGTACGATGCCTTTATCTTTCAGGAAAACCAACGAGTTGGCGGTCCCGAGATCGATACCAATGTCATTGGAAAACAAGCTTTTGATGCCTTCAAACATAGTGTGCGTCTTGCAGTTGGGGGACGATAAGGAGGCGATTGGCGGGCGGTCAAGGGTGGGTTATTGAAGTTTTACCCAAAAAAATGGGGAAAATGGTAGCAGAGGAGGGACTCGAACCCCCGACATGCGGATTATGATTCCGCCGCTCTAACCAACTGAGCTACTCTGCCGGTGGGCGGGAGATTGCGCATTTGAGGGCGGATTTGTCAATCTCACTCGTGATTTGCCAAAACCTGCCTTGTTTTTGGGGTGGAAAAATGTCACTTTCCCTCTTTACAAGCGCGGGTGGGCGCACTACCTTCCCCGCCGAATAATAAGTAGATGGACCCGAAAGTCAAACAAGAGGCAATTCAGGAATTTCGCATTAACGAGTCGGATACCGGCTCAGCGGACGTTCAAGTCGCGGTGCTTAGTCGCCGCATCAAACATCTGGAGCGACACCTCGTCCAGAACAAGAAAGACCACCACTCCCGGCGCGGCTTGCTCATTATGGTGAGCCGCCGCAAGCGGTTGTTGCGCTATCTTGGAAACAGACACGATATGAATCACGTGGTCGACTTGAAAAAGCGGCTCAGCATTCGTTAGCTTCGTTGGCTTCTCCGGCCGTTGGCAATTCTGCCGTCGCGCCATTTGTTAAATCCATCAAAATAAAAAAAGTGTTGTTGGCGGAGTAATTTCAATCAGTGTCCCCGCGTGGGGCCTTGACTGAAGTTTCTCTTGGCCAGCGGCCAAACAGACGCAAAGAAAGAAAATGACTGAACATAAAGTAACCGCCAAATTTGGCGATAAAGAGATCACGATCGGCAGTGGCCACATCACCAAACAGGCTGATGGCACTGTGACCGTGCAAATGGGCGAGACGATTGTAATGACAGCCGTCGTCGCCGCCACCAAAGGCCGTGACGGTCAAGATTGGTTCCCGCTGCAAGTGGATTACCGTGAACGCGCCTCGGCGTGTGGCGTAATTCCCGGCAACTATTTCCGCCGCGAAGGTCGCCCGAGCGACAAGGAGATTCTCACCTGCCGCCTCACCGATCGCCCCATCCGCCCGCTCTTCAACAAGGGTTGGTTCAACGAGTGCCAAGTGTACGGCTTGTTGCTCAGCGCCGATGGCGAAAATGAGCCGGATGTGATGAGCATCCTCGGCGCATCCGCTGCCTTGATGGTGAGCGACATCCCGTGGGCCGGCCCGTTGGGCGCGGTGCGCGTGGCGCGCATTGACGGCAAGTTTGTTGCTAACCCAACCAACGACGAAATGGCTGAGAGTGATCTCGACCTTCTTTATGTTGGCAACGAAACTGACGTGGTGATGTATGAAGGCTCAGCCGATCAAATCACCGAGGCCGACTTCATTGAGGCTCTTAAGTTTGGTCAGGAATGTTGTGTCCCGCAAATCGAAGCTCAGAAAGAGCTTGTGAAAATGTGTGGCAAAAAGAAGCGCGACATCAGCGATCAACTTTTCGTGGTGCCGCCCGCTATCTTTAAGAAGGCCGAGGAACTCGGCGGTGGCGATCGCATCGTGGAAGCGCTGCTCACCGTGGCCAAGCTCGAGCGCGAACACAAAGTGAGCGCAATCAAGGACGAAGTGGCCGCCAAGCTCCGCGAGGAATTCGGCGAGGATCAAGTCACCGGCCCCGTGGTGGAGCAAGCGTTTTACCACATCCAAAAGACCGCCCTGCGCGGCCTGATTTTGGAGAAGGGCAAACGTCTTGACGGTCGTTCCCTCGACACGCTGCGCGACGTCCAGTGCGAAATCGGCGTTTTGCCCCGCACTCACGGCTCGGCGCTGTTCACCCGCGGCGAGACACAAGCACTCGTGACCACCACCCTCGGTACTACTGACGACGCCCAGCGTTTCGACAGTTACACCGGCGGCCCGGATCGCAAGCAGTTCATTCTCCATTACAACTTCCCCAACTATTCAGTTGGCGAAACCGGTCGCATCATGGGCCCCGGCCGCCGCGAGGTGGGCCACGGCGCGCTCGCCGAGCGTTCGCTGCTTCCAATGATGCCGATGGATGACAACTATCCTTACGCCGTGCGGCTGATCGCTGAGATTCTCGAATCCAACGGATCCAGCTCGATGGCCAGTGTTTGTGGCGGCAGCTTGGCACTGATGAATGCGGGCGTGGAACTCAAGGGCGCGTGCGCCGGCATTAGCATCGGCATCTGCACTAAACTCGACGAGAACGACAAGATCGAAGAATACCGCATCCTCACCGACATCATGGGTTGGGAAGATGCATTCTGCGATATGGATTGCAAAATCGCCGGTTCCAAGGAAGGCATCACTGGCTTCCAGCTGGACCTCAAGCTCAAGGGCTTACCGATGAACATTATGGTAGAGGCCATCGAGGCCGCGCGCGTGGCGCGTCATGCGATCATCGACACCATGAACAAGACCATCAGCAAGGCGGGTGAGATGAGCCCTCACGCTCCGCGCATCACGCAGCTGAAGGTGGACCCCGACAAGATCGGAATGATCATCGGCCCAGGCGGAAAGAACATCAAACGCATCGTCGAAGAGTCCGGTTGCGAAATCAACATCGAGGATGACGGCACGGTCAATGTGTACTCGATCAACCCCGAGGGAATGCAGGTTGCCATCGCCGAAATCGAGGGCATGACTGCCGAGGCCGAAATTGGGAAAATCTATCACGGTACCGTGGTCACCATTAAAGACTTCGGCTGCTTTGTGGAGTTTATGCCGGGCAAGGATGGCCTCTGCCATATCAGCGAGCTGGCCAACACCCGAGTCAATCGCACCGAGGATGTGGTCAAGGAAGGCGACAGAATTCACGTGAAGTGCCTCGGCGTCGACGAGCGCGGCAAGGTGAAGCTTTCCCGCAAAGCTGCGATGGCTGAAATGAACGGCGAGGTCGACGAGACCGGCGGCAATTCCCAAGGCCCCGCACGCGAGAAACGTGAGGTCAGCGATGAAGAGCCTGAGGAAGGTAAGCTCTACCAAGGCACCGTGGTCACCATCAAGGACTTTGGTTGCTTCGTGGAATTCCTGCCCGGCCGTGACGGCCTCGTGCACGTCAGCGAGTTGGCGCAATCCCGCGTCAAAAATGTCGAGGACATCGTCCAAATGGGCGACAAGATCTGGGTGAAATGCCTGGGCGTGGACGAGCGCGGTAAAGTGCGTCTGTCCCGCAAAGCCGCCATCGCCGATCGTGATGCGGAAGAGGGCGGCGAACCTGTCGAAGCCTAGCCTCGGCAATAGTCTTGAAAAACGGTTAGCTTTTGGGTTAAAATCCCACGTGCTCAACCAACAAACACTGGCCGGCCAAGCCAGCTACAGCGGCATTGGCTTGCACAGCGGCAGCAAGGTTATTATGACCTTTCTGCCCGCTCCGCCCAATCACGGCATTCGATTCCGGCGCGTCGATCTCGACGGTCAGCCGGAAATCGAAGCCGTGGTGGAGAATGTCTCGGACACCAACCGCTCCACCACGCTCTCCAAGGGCAACGTCAAACTCCACACCGTCGAGCACGTGCTCGCCGCCTTTGCCGGTGCGGGCATCGACAATGCCCTCGTCGAGCTCGACGCCAATGAGCCCCCTATCGCCGACGGCAGCTCGCTCGAGTACTGCCGGATGATCGAGTCCGCCGGAACCGTCGCTCAGAATGAGGCGCGTGAAACGTACTCCCTCGAGGCTCCTATCGATTTGCAAAGCGGCGACACACAAATGACCGCGTTCCCGCATGATCGCCTCAAAATCACCTGCACCAGCGCCGGCGACAACGGTCGATTCACTCAACTTTTTAGTGTCGAAGTTAGTCCCGATACTTGGCGCGTAGAAATTTCCCGCGCTCGCACCTTTTGCTACTATGAAGAAATCGAGCACCTTTATAAAAACGGCCTCATCAAAGGCGGTAGCCTTGAAAACGCTGTAGTCATTCGCGATGATGCCGTGCTCACCAACGAGCCACTCCGTTATTCCGATGAATTTGTCCGGCACAAGATTCTCGACATCATCGGGGACCTCTCACTCATCGGCCGACCCATCGGTGCTCACATCGTAGCCGTGCTGCCCAGCCACGCGGCTAACTGCGAAATGGCCCGCCGCATCGTCGCCCAAATCCGCAAGCCAGCCCAAGCCGCGCAGACCTTTGCCCCGCCAACCGCCAACGACCAGCAGCCCAAAGTCGCCGTGGAAGAGAAAGCCACCGAAACAATCGTGCAAGATGGGGCGCAGCTCGACGTGAACCAAATTATGAAAGTGCTACCGCATCGGTACCCTTTCCTGATGGTAGACCGCGTCATCAGCATCGACGGCAACCACATCATTGCGCAGAAAAACGTCAGCATCAACGAACCATATTTTCAGGGCCATTTTCCGAACCATCCCATAATGCCCGGTGTGCTCCAGCTCGAAGCCATCGCCCAAGTCGCCGGTATTCTGATGCTCAAAAAAGCCGAGAACTTCGGCAAGCTCGCCTACTTTATGGCAGCCGAAAATGTAAAGTGGCGCAAACCTGTTCTCCCCGGCGATACACTAACCATCGACGTTGAACTCACCAAGTCCCGCGGCAAGATCGGCAAAGCCGTCGGTAAATGCCTCGTCAACGGCGAACAAGTTAGTGGCGCGCTCATCACCTTTATGCTCATCGATAACGACGAGTCGTAAGTCCATCATCGTAATGAGCCAAATACACTCCACCGCCGTCGTCGAAGAGGGTGCCCGAATCGCCGAAGGTTGCCACATTGGTCCCTACTGTATCATTGGCCCGAATGTCACACTTGGCCAGGGTTGCACTCTTCATTCCCACATCGTCATCGCCGGCCACACCGAGCTGGGCGAAGCCAACACAATCTACCCCTTCGCCAGCATTGGCCTCCAATCGCAGGACCTCAAACATTCCGGTGGCACCACCCACACCCGCATCGGCAACCACAACACCTTCCGCGAATACGTCACCGTCCACAGCGCCACCAACGACGGTGATGCTACTGTAATTGGTTCTCACAATAACCTCCTCGCCTACACCCACGTCGCGCACGATTGCCAACTCGGCGATCACATCGTGATGTCCAACGTCGCCACCCTTGCCGGTCACGTCACCGTGGAGGACCGCGCCATCATCGGTGGCATTGCCGCCGTGCATCAATTTTGCCGCATCGGCACCATGTCCATCATCGGCGGCTGCAGTAAAGTCGTCCAAGACATCCCTCCGTATATGTTGGCCGACGGCAATCCCACCATCACCCGTGCCCTGAATAAAGAAGGCCTGAAACGGAACGATGTTAGCGAAGGATCTCAAGCCGCCCTGAAACAAGCCCACCGCATTCTCTTCCGAGAAAATCTCACCTTCACAAAGGGCATTGATAAAACGCGAGCAGAAGTTCCCGCGTCCGAAGAGATTAAGCATCTTCTCACCTTCATCGAATCCAGCCAGCGCGGCATCGCGAGGTAAATAGGGTGAACCGCCAAGGCGCGAAGCTGCCGAGTTTTTTTAATTAATAATTTCCTTGGCGGCTTTGCGCCTTGGCGGTTTAAATTATTACAACTGACTTTTTCCGCCCAGCAAAGCGGCAGCACTTGTCGTAACCCGCTTCAGTTGCCAACTCCACAGCGTCTTGTAAATTCATCCCCACTTCGTGCGGGGCGTGGGCGTCAGCTCCGAAGGTGATTTGGATGTCGGCGGCGCAGGCGAGTTTCAGGAAATCCAAATTCGGATAAATCTCGGCGCAATCTTTACGGAGGCCGGCGGTGTTTAGCTCAATGCAGGTATCGGTGGATTTGCAGGCGGCGAGGAATTCGTTGTAGAGGCCGGTGCAATCGCACGTGGGGCGGTGGCCGAATTTCTTAGGGAGATCGGGGTGGCCGATGATTTGGAACAGGCCGGAGTCAGCAGCCGCTGTGAGGCGCTCGAAGTATTCGGCCCACACATCGTTCACGGTGCGGTTGTCCCACTCGGCGATATATTTCGGATTATCAAAATCCCATTTGCCGGAGACGTAATGGACGGAGCCGATAAAATAATCCCAATCGTAGCGGCTGGCCATTTCCTTAATCCACGGTTCGTGGCCAGGAATGAAGTCAACCTCCAGCCCCAGACGGATGGGTAGGGTGGGGTGGGTGTCGCGGGCGAGTTGTACTTTGGCGACGTACTCGTCCAGTTCACTGGCCAGCATCCGCCAATCGTCCTGATCGTCGTGCTCGACGGGCGAGTGATCGCTGAAACCAATCTCCGGCAGTCCTAGCTCTAACGCGCGCGCGGCGTATTCGATGGGTTCCCCCTTCGCGTGGCGGCACAACGGCGTGTGCATGTGATAATCAGCCGGCAACGACATCCGCGGTAGCATAAGGACAGAAAGCGATTTCGCCGAGAAATTATGGCCTTAGAAAAAACGGGGGGCAGCATCCCAATCCGCCATTGACAGTGCCCTAACCGATCTCCATTCTCACAAAGCAAATCGCAAAGTTATTTGCCCCGCTCGTCGGGGTTTTTTGTTTTATGGCAAATACAATTCTGATCGGCGCCCAATGGGGTGATGAAGGTAAAGGTAAAATCATCGACGTGCTCACCGAGCGCGCAGATTTGGTGGTTCGAAGTCAAGGCGGCGCAAACGCTGGCCACACGGTGCGTGTGGGTGAAAAGCAATATGTGCTGCACCTGATCCCATCGGGAATCCTTCGCCCGCGCAAGCGTTGCATCATCGGCAACGGCGTGGTGATTGATCCTGTGTCGCTCGTGCGCGAGTTGGATGGCCTGAAGCGGCACAAGGTGAGCGTGAAGGGTCGTTTATTTATCAGTGATAAAGCGCACATCGTCATGCCTTACCATCGCGCGATCGAAGCGTGTGCTGAGAACCTGAAGGGCAAAAATAAAATCGGTACCACGCTGCGCGGTATCGGTCCGGCGTATGGCGACAAGATCGCTCGCACCGGCCTGCGCTTGGCGGACATAGTCGATGCAAAGAAATTTGAGACACGCCTGCGTGATCGCTTGCGCGATGCTAACCGCATTATCCGCGCGTTGGGCGGCAAGGGGTTATCGTTTAAAAAAATCTACGACGACTACCAAAAAGCCGCGCGTCGGCTCGCGCCTTTTGTGGCGAACACCACGCGACTGGTGCACGACGCGCTGGACGCCAAAAAAGAAATTCTGTTCGAAGGCGCGCAGGGCACATATCTCGATATCGACCAAGGGACGTACCCTTTTGTGACTTCGTCCAACACCACCTCCGGCGGCGCGTGCACGGGCTCGGGGTTGCCGCCCAATCGGGTGGATCACGTGCTCGGGGTGCTCAAGGCGTACACCACGCGTGTGGGCGGCGGGCCGTTTCCAACGGAGGACGATTCCATCGGCGCTATGCTGCACAATATGGG